>NZ_JBVVXU010000005.1:0-236292 GCF_055902035.1 Leisingera sp. SA215
CCGCGGGTATTGGGGGGCTGCCGGCGCAGCCGCTGCCGGGCTTGGGGGGCGGCGCGGAGCAACAGCCCTGGCACCGGCAACGCTTCGTTAAGCCGGGCAGGGTAGTCTATAGCCCTGAAACAGACGTCCAACCTGATATGGTGCCTGCTGAGCAGGGCGCCGGAAATGCACGTATGAAAAATCGTCGAAAGCCAGCCTCTCAGATCACCCCGCTGATTGAGGACGGGGGCTTGTTCAAGCGGGAAGTCCGCGATGTCGCGGTGGAACTGGTGCCGGTGTTCAGCATGAACAACCGCGGCGATCTTGTGGTCAAGGGGATCGTCAGTCCCGGCACCGAGATCGAGGTGGTGTTTGCCGGCCGCCGGAAGCGCCAAGCGGCAGGTCTGGTCGAGCAAATGAAGAGGCTGCGGGTGCAGGGGGTGCGTACCGCGATGAACGGCCATGAGGCGATCAGCTGTCCCCGGAATCTGCGCCTGCCAGTCCAGGTGCGGGGCACCTGGCGGCTGCGTTTCGACCGCGATGCCTCTGGCTGGGAGGTCAAGAGCTATCAGCTGCTGGCCGCGCAATGGGTCTTTGCCGATGCGGAAAGATCCCATGATGAGTGGTGGACAGCGGCCTGTGGGAGATCAGAGTCGGTTTGCTACTAACCACTCTGGAGGGATTTGCCATGACAGCTGAACCAGCTTCGCCACCTGCCGCTATCCGCGTTGATCTTGGTGCAATTTTCGTCTCGTTGGAACTGTCGAAATCGACCTGGCTGATAACGTCGCTTACGCCAAGCAGAGAGAAGATGTCCCGGCATTCGGTGCCGGGCGGTGACATGGCAGCCCTTCTGGCCTGTCTAACCGCATTGCGGGAGAAAGCAGTGGCGCGTGCCGGCAAGCGCTTTCCGGTGGTTGTCATCCAGGAAGCGGGGCTCGACGGTTTCTGGATCCACCGCGCGCTTGAGGCGGAAGACTGGATCACGAGCCATGTCGTGGACGCCGCCTCGATTGCGGTGTCGCGCCGGCACCGCCGGGCGAAGACCGACCGCATCGACGGGGAGACGTTGGTTCGCACGCTGATGGCGTGGATGCGGGGCGAACCGCGGGTATGCTCGATGGTGCGCGTGCCGACGGTTGAGGATGAGGATCGCCGCCGGATCGGTCGGGAGCGCAAGGCGCTGGTCGAGGAGCGCAAGCGGCACGTCAATCGGATCAAGGGGCTGCTCTTCAGCGTTGGCATCCGAGGCTATGAGCCGGTGCGTCGCGACCGGCGCGCGCGTCTCGAGGAGCTGCGGACGGGCGCCGGCTTGCCAATGCCGGTCCACCTCAAGTCGCAGATCGGCCGCGAGCTCGACCGGCTGGAACTACTGGTTGAGCAGATCAAGGCCGTTGAGACCGAGCGTGATGCGTTGTGTGCCGAAGCGGGTGAGGCTTCGCCGCAGGCGATGCTCAAAGACATCAAGGGCATTGGCGCGGAGTTTGCCAGCACTCTGACGCATGAGGGACTGTTCCGGAAGTTCGACAACCGGCGCCAGATCGCAGCCTATGCCGGGCTTGCGCCTTCACCTTGGCGCAGCGGCGGCATCGATCGTGAGCAGGGTGTCTCGAAGGCAGGCAATCCAAGGCTACGCACAACGATGATCCAGTTGGCTTGGCTCTGGCTTCGCTATCAGCCAGACTCAGCCCTGACACATTGGTTCCATGAACGTATCAGCCACAGCGGTGGGCGCGGCAAGAAGGTCGCGATCGTGGCACTGGCGCGCAAACTCCTCGTCGCCTTGTGGAAGTATACGGCCAACGGCACCGTGATCGAGGGAGCCGTCATGACCAAAGCCTGAGCACATTCCCCTAGGTCAACCCAATCCTCGGGGCGAGCAGCCCTGACGGATCCAGGCGAACGGACCGAAGCCCCCCATGGCTTCAATCGCCGCTAAAAAAGAATGGTTCCGTTCCCCTGAGCCCACCCCGGATGCGGGATTATGGTGCAGCCGTCCCGAGCGGCGACCGGATATGAGGTGGTACAGGTGAGGCGCGGCCTGCCGGTACTGAGAATGGGCGCAACTGGATACCGTCGATGGCAGAAAGAAAGGGCTACAAAATGGTCGTACACCCCTTGACCTCCAACTCATCATATGAGGGGGGCTGTTCTGTGCGGCTGGCCGCCTGCCGAGTCGGAGAACAGGCTGCAGGACCGCGCCGGGGCCGCGCGGTCCGAACTGGCCGCGCAGAGGGCACGGACGGGCCAGCCCTCTTAGGCAGCAGCGCAGACACGCCCCGCCAAAGGCGGGGCGCCCGGCCCAACGGAGGCAGGCCCGTCAGGGCCGGAAACGGGCGGGAGGGCCTCAGCCCTCTTTCCTGATTTCCACAGAATGCGGATAGGGGATTGAAATGCCCTTGGCGTCGAAAGCCTCCTTCACGCCTTGCGTCAGGGCAAATTTCACTTCCCAGTAATCCTCGGCCTTGCACCAGACCCTGACTGTCAAATCGACCGCGCTGTCGCCCAGATTGGTCACCCGGACCCAGGGCGACGGATCCTGCAGCACCCGCGCATCGGCGCCGGCCTGTTCGAGAATGATCGCCTTGGCGGCATCAGCGCTGTCGCCGTAGTCGATGCCGAACACCATGTCGACGCGGCGGGTGGGGTGATGCGAGAAATTGGTGATGATCGAGCCCCAGGCCTGGCCGTTGGGCACGATGATCTGCACGTTGTCCGGCGTCGCCAGTTCGGTGATGAACAGGTTCAGATCTTTCACTGTGCCGGAGGTGCCGCCGATGTCCACATACTGGCCGATTTTATAGGGGCGGAACAGGATCAGCATGAAGCCCGCCGCCAGATCGCTGAGCGTGCCCTGCAGCGCCAGGCCGATGGCCAGCGTGGCGGCACCCAGCATGGCAACCAGGCTGGTGGCCTCAATCCCGAAGATGTTGAGCACCGCCACCAGCACCACCGCCAGCAGTGCCCAGCGGACCAGGCTGGCGGCAAAATTGCCCAGCGTCGGATCGATCCGCGGGGTCCGGTTGATACGGCTGCGCACCGCGCTGCTGATCCAGCCGGTGGCGATCCAGCCAAGAATCAGAACCAGCAGCGCCTTGGTGCCGCTGACCATCAGCGGCCAGTAGGCGCCGGCCTGTTCAATCAGTTGTTCCATCAAATTCAGTCCTTTGAAAACGCGCGAAAGGAGCGGACGCCCGCTCCTTTGCAATTGTCGCATTCCGCTGTTGCGGCGCTATTTTTTCAGCGAATCGCGGATTTCGAGCAGCACGTCAAGCTCAGACGGCCCGGCGGGCGTTTCTTCTGCCGGGGTGTCTTCTTCGTGCTCCATCGCGTCACGGACGCGGTTCACCGATTTCACCAGCAGGAACACCACCCAGGCGATGATCAGGAAATTCAGAACCGCCATCAGGAAGGAACCATAGGCAAAAACCGAAGCCCCGGCCTCGCGCGCGGCCTCCAGCGAGCCGTAGCTGGCGCCGTCGCCGCCCAGCACAATAAAGTTGTTGGTGAAATTCACACCGCCGGTGAACAGCCCTATGATCGGGTTGATCAGGTCATCGACCATGGATTTCACAATGGCGGTAAAGGCGGCGCCGATGATGATCCCCACCGCCATATCCATGACATTGCCCTTGGCAATGAAGGCCTTGAATTCGTCCAGCATATCCGTTCCCTCTCCGTCCCAGCGGTTATGTTCGCAGGAGCAGGCTAGGAGCGGCCTTGCAGCCTGTAAACGGGGAATGTTCCGGCCCCGGCGTCAGTGCGAGGCCGGAAACGGCGGGTTTTGCCGGAGATCAGATCGAACTCTTCCACCTCCCGGGGACAGGGCCGTCCTTGGAAACCTCCGGGAGACCGCTGCCCAGGCTGAACGCGGCCATCAGGCGCATCGCTGCGGAACAGCTCCTCCTGGCTGCCGCCCTCCGCCTGGCCGTAGAAGACGGCGCCCTCCAGCGTTTCCAGATCGCCGCCCGCATCCGGGAAGTAGCCGGACAGGTAATTCCCGAAGGCCGGTTCGGTGGCTTGCGGCAGCGCAAGATTGTTGCAGGGGCGGCTCGCGCTGCAGGCAACGACAGGTGCCGCCGCTTGCTTCCGCCGGCACCAGCAGCGGGGCAATAGGGGCTGCGCAAAAGGAAAGCCCCGCCGGGTCTGGCGGGGCTTTGGTGCATTTCGCTGCGGGCTGGGGCGGTTACTGTTTCAGCGCCAGTTTCGGCGACAGCACGTCGATGCCCAGGGCCTCGCCGACCGCGTAGTAAGTCAGCTGGCCCGCATGCACGTTCAGGCCGTTCAGCAGGTGCGGGTCGTCCTCGCAGGCCTGGCGCCAGCCCTTGTTTGCCAGGTTCAGCAGGAAGGGCAGAGTTGCATTGCCCAGGGCCTGGGTCGAGGTGCGCGCCACCGCGCCCGGCATGTTGGCGACACAGTAATGCATGATGCCGTCGACCTCATAGATCGGGTCGGCATGAGTGGTTGCCTTGGAGGTTTCGAAGCAGCCGCCCTGGTCGATGGCGACATCCACCAGCACCGCGCCGGGCTTCATTTCGCTTAGCTGTGCGCGCGAGATCAGCTTGGGTGCCGCGGCGCCCGGGATCAGAACTGCGCCGATCACCATGTCGGCCTGGCGCACCAGCTCGGCGGTTGCGCCGGCGGTGGAGTACTGGTTTTTGAAGGTGCGGCCGAACACGTCATCGAGATACTTCAGGCGGGGCAGCGAGCGGTCGAGGATGGTGACATCCGCGCCCATGCCGGCTGCGATCTTGGCGGCGTGGGTGCCGACGACGCCGCCGCCGATCACCACAACCCTGGCCGGGGCCACGCCGGGGACGCCGCCCATCAGCACGCCGCGGCCGCCATTGGCTTTCTGCAGGGTGTAGGCGCCCACTTGCGGAGCCAGACGGCCGGCCACTTCGGACATCGGCGCCAGCAGGGGCAGGCCGCCGCGGTCGTCGGTCACGGTCTCATAGGCAATTGCGGTGCAGCCCGATTCCAGCAGGTCATGGGTCTGCTCCGGGTCGGGTGCCAGATGCAGGTAAGTGAACAGCAGCTGGCCTTCGCGCAGCATCTTGCGCTCGGCGGCCTGGGGTTCCTTCACCTTGACGATCATGCCGGCGGTGGCAAAGACTTCCTCCGCGGTGCCGAGGATGACAGCACCGGCGGCGGTATAATCCTCGTCGGTGAAGCCGGCCCCGGTGCCGGCGCCTTTCTGGATGACAACATCGTGGCCGTTGTTGACGGCTTCTCGGACCGCGTCCGGGGTCATGCCGACGCGGAATTCCTGCGGTTTTATCTCGGTGGGGCAGCCGATTTTCATGTGTGTTTCTCCTCCAAATTCAATACGGTCATTTTGCCGCAGATACCGCAATATGTGCTGCTTTTTGAGGTGGAAATGAAATAGGGCTTTCGAATAATCTTCGTCAATTCAGGCGAAAATGAGCAAGGTTCTTCGAGAAATGTCGTTAGACGAAACAGATCGTCGCATTCTGTCGGTGCTGCAAAAGCAGGGACGGATTTCCAACGCCGACCTGTCGGAGCGGGTGAACCTGTCGGCCTCCGCCTGCCACCGCCGGGTGCAGCGGCTGGAGACGGACGGGTATATCCGCGATTATGTTGCGCTGCTGGATGCGCGCAAGCTGAACGTGCCGACCACGGTGTTTGTCGAGATCACCCTGCAGGCCCAGGCGGATGAGGTGCTGGACGCGTTTGAAAAGGCAGTGTCGCGGATCCCGGATGTGCTGGAGTGCCACCTGATGGCGGGCACCGCGGACTATATCCTTAAGGTGGTGGCGGAAAACACCGAGGATTTTGCCCGCATCCATCGCCAGCATCTGGCGCGGCTGCCGGGGGTGGCGCAGATGCAGTCGAGTTTTGCACTGCGCACCGTGTTCAAGACCACGGCGCTGCCGGTTTGATGCGGCGCTGATGCTTATTGCCGGACCAGGGGCTTTTGCGCTTGAACCCCGGTGGAAATTCCAGTTGCCTTGGGGGAAAGTGCAGCCAGGGCCGCATGACGGATCCTTTGCTGCGGCGACGGCTGTCTGCTGCCCCGGCGGAGTGACATCAAACAGTCACATGCCGCCCGTACAAGGCGGTGTTTGCACGACCTGACAAGGAAGGAACCCTGCCCGTGACCCGCGAATTTGAAACCGCATCCCTGGATTGGCTGGAAGCGGAGCTGCAGGACACGCTGGACGAGGATATCGAGATTGAATTCTCGGAGCCGATGCTGAGCCAGGAGATCCGCAAGATCTACCGGGAACAACATCCGGAAATGCTCGACCGGCAGATTTATTTCCGCAATCTTTTGCGGCTGCAGGCGGAGCTGATCAAGGTGCAGGACTGGGTGCAGAACTCCGGCGCCAAGGTTTGCATCCTGTTTGAAGGCCGCGATGCAGCGGGCAAGGGCGGGGTGATCAAGCGGATCACCCAGCGGCTGGATCCGCGGGTGGCACGGGTGGTGGCGCTGCCGGCGCCGAACCGCCGCGAGCAGAGCCAGTGGTATTTTCAGCGCTATGTGCCGCATCTGCCGGCGGGCGGCGAGATCGTCCTGTTTGACCGCTCGTGGTACAACCGTGCAGGCGTCGAGCGGGTGATGGGCTTTGCCAGCGACGACCAGGTCGAGCAGTTCTTCCAGGACGTTCCGGAATTTGAGCGGATGCTGGTGCGGTCGGGGATCATCCTGCTGAAATACTGGTTCTCGATCACCGACGAGGAACAGCAGCTGCGGTTCATGATGCGCATTCACGATCCGATGAAGCAGTGGAAACTGTCGCCGATGGATCTGGAAAGCCGGATCCGCTGGGAGCAGTACACCAAGGCCAAGGAGGAGATGTTCAAACGCACCAACATCCCCGAGGCGCCATGGTACATCGTCGAGGGCAACGACAAGAAGCGCGAGCGGCTGAACTGCATCGAGCATCTGCTGACCAAGATCCCCTATGAAGAGGTGCCGAGCGACAAGGTCGAGCTGCCGGACCGCAAGTACAACCCGGACTATGAACGCAAGGTGCTGCCGGACGAATTGTATGTGCCCAAAATTTATTGAGGGTCCGTCTTAGACGCCAAGCGGGCGAACGGGCGTGCCGCGGCGCGCCCGTTGCACGTTTGCCCGGCCGGGATCAGAACAGGAAGTCGCTTTGCTGAAGCTCCTGCTCTGTTATGCCGCTGAGCAGCAGGCTGTCGCCATCGCTGTCGCTGATCAGCAGGCCGGCATTGGTCTGGCTGGTGTGGTTGTTCACCAGATCGCTGAAGCCGGTGATGCCTGTGGCGGCGCTCAGGTCGATGCGTTCACCGCTGGCATCCGGGTTGAAATCGGTCACGGTGTCGTCGCCGCCGCTGAAGATGAAGAGGTCGCCGCCGCCCTTGCCGGCCAGCTTGTCGTTGCCGCTGCCGCCATCCAGAGTGTCTTTGCCTTGGCCGCCGAACAGCTTGTCGTTGCCGGAGCCGCCGTTCAGCTCATCCGCGCCGTTGTTGCCGCGCAGCGTGTCATTGCCGGAGCCGCCGTGCAACTCGTCGCCGCTGGCCCTGCCGTTCAGTTTATCCCGGCCTTCGCTGCCGTCGAGGCGGTCCCGGCCGTTGCTGCCGGTCAGCGTGTCATTGCCGCCGAGGCCGTCCAGGCTGCCTGCGCTGCCAAGGGTCAGGTTATCATTTCCCGATGTGGCACCGGTGCCTGTGCCGCCGCCGCCCGCGCTGCCCCCTGATCCGGAGTCCAGTTGCAGGTCTGCGCTGGTCTTGGCGAAGTTCTGGGTCACCATCACCGCATCCCAGCCATTGAAATTGCCCTGCTCGACGCCGATGCCGATCACTTCGACACTGGCGCTGAGGATATTGGCGCGGTGGCCGGGGCTGTTCATCAGCGATTCGTGCAGGTTGACGACGTCATCGGCCAGCCCGGCGGCGCCGCGTTCGCTCTGCCAGGCAATATTCTCGGCCCAGGTCCAGCCGCCCGAAAACTGAAAGCCGGCATCCTTCATCCGGTCGCCGGCGCTGGAGCCGCCGGCGCCGGTATGGGAGAAGACATCCTGCTGCAGCATCCATTCGCTGTGGTCTTCTGCCGAATCGTTCAGGCGCAGCTCGAGCTGGACCGGGTTAAGCCCGCGCGACGTGCGCTCGGCGTTGATCAGGTCGAGCATCTGGCGCTCGAGTTGGCTTGCCTGTGACATCGGTAACTGCTCCGTGAGTGTGCCGGCTGGGCGGCGGTGCTGCCTTCGGTTAACGGAAATTCAAGGCACCGAAAGGGCCGGAGGGTGCAGCGCGGAATTGCGGCAAGGCTCTGCCGTAGCGTGGGGGGCGGATACGCGGATTCCTGCGCGCGCGGCCGCCTTGGGCTGCCCTATGCAGCTGGCGGCGCGGCACCGGCGCAATCCCGCTGCAGGGCAGCGGGCAGGGCGGTGGGGGATTCGGGGGGGGGCGGCGGCCGTCAGGGCATGGGGCCTTGCCGGGGAAACAGCCAAAGAAAAGGGTGGGCCGGGCGCCGTCGGGGGAAGCTGCCGGCGCCCGGCCATATTGAAAACCCGCAGAGGCTATGCCTTGTTTGCAGGGACCAAGACAGGCGCCGGTGTCGTTTTTTTCGGGGGGGACGCGGCCTGCTCCGGATTTCAATGAACCGGGTGTTCCAATCCCGGCCGGCGGGGCAATGGTTAGGGAAACGCATCAGATTTGCCCTGCCGCACTACCTGTATAGCAGAAGAGTTTAGCGAAATACACCTTAAAGATGTAAGTCGGGCAAAATTGAGGCATTTTTGTGCCTCCCCTCGAGACGAGGTGTTTTGCTCATGGGGGCAGAAATGACAAACCCCCGGGGCGGGGCCGCGGGGGTCGTCTGAACTTAAGTTCCGGCTGGTCGCAAGACCGGCCAAGTGCTGTCCAAAGCTGGACGGTCTGCTGCTTACAGCAAACCTTCGCGCTGGAGCTTCTTACGTGCCAGTTTCCGGGCACGGCGGATCGCTTCAGCTTTCTCGCGCGCTTTTTTCTCGGACGGCTTCTCGAAATGTTGCTTGAGCTTCATTTCGCGGAATACGCCTTCACGCTGCAGCTTTTTCTTCAGGGCACGAAGCGCCTGATCGACATTGTTGTCGCGAACACTAACCTGCATGTGGTTTTCACCACCTTTCTAAGTTTGAGTTGCAAGGAAATTGCAGGAACTGGCCGTATAGCAAAGGCAGGTTATTTTGTCTAGTAGGGTATCAGGACGCTGAAAGCGGGAGAGCGGCATGACTGCAAATCAGGATCACGCGCAGGACGATATCAAGGCAAGGCTGCTGGATGCAGCGTTGAATCACGTGCCGTTTGACGGCTGGTCCGAGGTGACATTCCGTGCTGCCTGCCAGGAGGCGGATGTGCCTGAGGTGCTGGCCCATGCGGTCTGCCCGCGCGGCGGGGTGGACCTGGCGCTGGCCTATCACGCCCGCGGCGATTCGCGGATGCTGGCGCGGCTTGAGGCCGAGGACCTGTCCGGCCTCAGGTTCCGCGACAAGGTGGCAGCCGCGGTGCGGTTCCGGCTGGAAGCGGTCGATGACAAGGAAGCGGTGCGCCGCGGCACCACGCTGCTGACACTGCCGCAATATGCCGGCGACGGGGTCAAGGCGATCTGGGGCACCTGCGATCTGATCTGGGAGACGCTGGGCGACGGCTCGGATGATCTGAACTGGTACACCAAACGTGCCACGCTCGCCGGGGTCTATTCCGCTACGGTGCTGTTCTGGCTGGGCGATGACAGTCTTGAGCATCAGGCGACCTGGGAGTTTCTCGACCGCCGGATCGGCAATGTGATGGATTTTGAGAAGCTGAAGGCGGGTTTGCAGAAAAATCCCTTGCTGAAACCATTCCTGGCGGGGCCGAACTGGCTGGCCGGGCAAATCAAGCCGCCGAAAGACCGCGATGATCTGCCTGGGTCGCTGAACCCGCGGCGCTGACACAGGTCCGGACCGAACTTTTGGGCGGGTGTGCTCCGCAAAGGCGCCTGGCTGCGGCGCCTTTGCTGTTTGCGCTCGCCCGGACGGGTGGTAGGCAAGGGGCAAGGATCAGGAGGACGAATTGCCATGACAAAGATGATGCGCGCGGTTGAAATCAGCAAACCCGGCGGGCCGGAGGTGCTGCAGCTGACCAAGCGCCCGGTGCCGCAGCCGGGCCATGGCGAGGTGGTGATCAAGGTCGCTTATGCCGGCGTGAACCGTCCCGATGCGCTGCAGCGCGCCGGGGCCTATGACCCGCCCAAGGGCGCCAGCGACCTGCCGGGGCTTGAAGCCTCGGGCGAGGTGGTGGCTGCGGGCGCAGGCGTCAGCGGCATCGCGGTGGGCGATCAGGTCTGCGCGCTGCTGCCCGGCGGCGGCTATGCGGAATATGTGGCAACCCCGGCGGCGCATTGCCTGCCGGTTCCCAAGGGGCTGGATCTGAAACAGGCGGCCTGCCTGCCGGAAACCTTCTTCACTGTCTGGTCCAATGTCTTCACCCGCGGCGGGCTGAAGGCGGGGGAGCGGTTCCTGGTGCATGGCGGCTCGTCCGGCATCGGCACCACCGCAATCCAGCTGGCCAAGGCCTTTGGCGCACGGGTCTTTGCCACGGCCGGGTCGGACGCGAAATGCCAGGCCTGCCTCGAGCTGGGCGCCGAACGCGCGATCAACTACCGCGACGAGGATTTCGTCGAGGTGCTGCGGGAGGAGGGCGGCGCCGATCTGGTTCTCGACATGGTCGGCGGCGCTTATATCCCCCGCAATGTGAAGGCCATGGCCGAAGACGGCCGCCTGGTGCAGATCGCCTTTCTGCAGGGGCCGAAGGTGGAGCTGAATTTCGCCCTGATGATGGTCAAACGGCTGACCCTGACCGGCTCGACCCTGCGGCCGCAGAGCGATCTGGCCAAGGCGCAGATTGCCCAGGACCTGCGCGAGGCGGTCTGGCCCTTGATCGAGGCAGGCAAGGTCGCACCGGTGATGGACAGCGAGTTTGCGCTGGACGAGGCCGCCGCGGCGCACGCACGGATGGAAAGCTCCGGCCATATCGGCAAGATCGTATTGAAGGTGGGCTGACACCTCAGCGGTGTCACATCAAAGGGCCGGCAGATCTGCCGGCCCTTTTTTTGCCAAGCGGTGCCTTTTACTGCACGGCGCGGCGGTACAGATGCCAGGTCGCATGCCCCAGCACCGGCACCACAATGATCAGCCCGGCCAGGAAGGGGATCGCACCGATCACCAGCGCGGAGCCGACGATGATACCCCAGGTCATGCAGATCAGGGGGTTCTTGCGCAGCACCTTGATCGAGGTGGCCACCGCCACCGGCAGGCCGACATGGCGGTCCAGCAGCAGCGGAAAGGACACCAGGCTCATCGCCAGCGCGGCAAAGGCAAAGACCGCGCCCACGATGCCGCCGGTTATGGCCATGATCCAGCCCGCGCGGGTGGTCACCACTTCCGTGGCAAAGCCCAGCAGCGAGGCCGGCGGTTCCGGCCCCAGGGTGCGGCTGTAGATCATGTCAGCGGCCACCAGCCAAACAATGAACAGCGCCGCCAGATACAGTCCCAGCACCAGAATGCCGCCAAACGCGGGGGAACGGATGACGCCAAAGGCATCCATCCAGCGCGGCTCGAACCCGGCTTCACGGCGGGAAGACATTTCATAAAGCCCAACCGCGGCCACCGGGCCAAGGATCGCAAAACCCATGATCATCGGCACGATCAGGGGCAACAGATTCATTGACAGGCTCATCACGATCAGCGTGATGCCGATCAGCGGATAAAACAGCACCAGGAACATGGCATCGCTGCGGCAGGCGGCAAAATCCTCCAGGCCGGCAGCCAGCGAATGAATGATGTCATCCATGGTAAGCTTGCGTGCCTTGGGCAGTTCCTTGACGCCGCTGCTGCCCATCTCTTCGACCGTCTGGCCGATATGGTGCCCGGTTGTCTCTGCCCCTTGCAGAAGCCAGCTGAGCGGGTTCCCAATTGTTTTTGCCATGCGCGTCATCCTCCTCGCTGACTACAACGGAAGTGCCGTTCAGGCAGGGCCGGGTGCGGCACATATCTTTATACTAGCACAAAACCGCGCGAAGTGTGCGTCACAGGCCATTTATTGCCGCGTGCAGCAGGACAGGGCTGTTTCCGGCAAAGTGACAGGGGGGCGGCCTTGGCGGATCACCCGGCCAGCCAAGGCCGCGGGCGCCGGATCTTTCTGGTCTGAAGCATTCCGGGGTGAATCGGCCGCCAGGCCAAGAGGGGTGGCGCGCCCCTCCCGGTCTTGGTCTTAGCGCACCGGCGCAAGGCGGGCGTCTTTCAACGTGCAATCCCGGATCGCATCCCGCCCGCAAGGCACCGGCTGCAGCGTTTTCGACAGGCAGATGCGGGCCTCCTGGATGGCGCCGTCGCGGCAGGTGATGGTCAGGCTGTCGCGCGACAGCCCCGGATTTTCTTTGAGAAACGCCTCCTCTACCACGGCAGCGGGCAGGGTGACGGGGGTCTTCAGCCTGCGGAAGATGGCGGGGCGGGTGACGCGGGTGTAGGCCTCGCGCATCAGGCTGTAATACTGGCGTGCAGTCAAGCCGGAGCAGGTGCCATGCTTCTTCCACTGGTGCCAGGCCAGGCCAGGGCTGCCCATGATATCCGCCATCTCCCGGCTCATGCCGCGGCTGGGCGGGGCGGCAGCGGTGCGGCAGTAACTGGGCCAGCCGCGGTGGTGCTGCGGCCACAGCCCGTGCAGGGTCCAGCCATGATCATGACGGGCATCGCATTGCTCCGCGCGGCGCGCATCGCCTTCTTGTTCGCACCAGTTCGGCGACCAGCTGAGTGCCAGAACGTAATAGTCGAATTCCCCGGCCGGCTCGCCCTCTGCCGCTGCACAGGCGGCAAAACAGGTCAATACAGCCGCAAACCCCAGCAACAACTTGCGCATTGGCCTCTTTCCTTATGCAGTTAAGCCGACTATATAGACCTGAAGTTCCCCGACAACGGAAACCAGACCCCGAAAGCGGGGCAGCCTTTATCCAGGCGGCGGGGAAGATGTGTTTTAAGGAGATGAGCGCATGGCAAAACCGTTGATGGCCAAGGCAACCGCCGTGTGGCTGGTGGACAATACCACAATCAGCTTCAAGCAGATCGCCGATTTCGTCGGCATGCACGAGCTGGAGATCCAGGGCATCGCCGACGGCGAAGTGGCGGTGGGCGTCAAAGGGTTCGACCCGGTGGCCAACAACCAGCTGACCCAGGACGAGATCGACAAGGCAGAGGCCAACCCGCTGCACAAGCTGAAGCTGAAGTTCAACCCGGCGGCGGCCGGCGAGGAAAAGCGCCGCGGCCCGCGCTATACCCCGCTGTCCAAACGCCAGGACCGTCCGAATTCGATCCTGTGGCTGGTCAAGTTCCACCCCGAGCTCAGCGATGGCCAGATCGCCAAGCTGGTCGGCACCACCAAGCCGACTATCCAGTCGATCCGCGAGCGCACCCATTGGAACATCTCCAGCATGCAGCCGATCGACCCGGTGGCGCTGGGCCTGTGCCGGCAGTCCGAACTGGATGCCGTCGTGCAGAAGGCCGCCGCCAAGAAAGCCGCCGAAGGCGGCGTGATGAGCGATGATGAGCGGCGCAAGCTGGTCTCGACCGAACAGTCGCTGGAGATGGACACCGAGCCGAAGATCCCAAGCGCGATCGAGGGGCTGGAAACCTTTACTCTGGGCAGCGGCTTGAACAGTGAAGACGAGAAAAAGGAAGAGGAAATCCCGGACGCGGACAGCTTCTTCAACCTGCCCTCGGGCGGCGATGACGAGGACGACGACGAAGATTCCCGCTTCTGATCCGGTGCGGCCCGGCAGGGCCGGGTGCAGGAACTACTTAAAAAGCCGCAGATCCGGTGCTCTGGATCTGCGGCTTTTTCTGTTAACATTTACACTCTACGTTACAATATGTTGACTATTTGTCTCCGTTTTGCGCAGCATTATGTTGCGGGCAGTTGTGTTCCAGATTGTCCGCAAAGACCGGGGTGCGGGATATGCCTTTTGTTTCGGGGCCGTTTTTCCCATGCGCAGAGACCGGGGAGTTAATGAGTATTGCCAGCGGTCCGGTCTTGCAGGCCTGCCCGCAAAGGGATGGCAGGAGTACAAGCAATGGACGCAGCAGGGGCCACGGCGCTTGGGGAAGGCAGCCGCTTGGATCTGGAGACACTGGCCTGTTTGAGCGGCCTGGAGTTCTGCCAGGAATTTGTCGATCAGCTGGCGCAGGCCTATGGGGCCGATCTGGTGACCGCGGGTGAGCTGAAGGTCAAGGAGACCGAGCGCATCAAGGTGCTGGCAAGCTGGTTTGACGGGCTGCAACTGGGGGATTTCGAATACGAAAGCCGCGGGACGCCGTGCCATGATGTGGTGCTGAGCGGCAAACCGCATGTATTCCTGTGCCAGGTGCAGGAGCTGTACCCGGATGACAGGATGTTCAGCGAGGACGGCCTCCAAAGCTATGCCGGGGTTGCCCTGAAAAACGCCGATGGCGAGGCGATCGGCCTGATCCAGGCCGCCTGGCGGAACGAAATCGACGGCGCGCTGGCGCAGCAGATCGTGGCCGAGATGCAGCACTTCGCGCCCCGGCTTGGGGCGGAGGCCGCGGCATTGCAGACTCTGGCCGCGCTGGCGGCGCTGGCCGAAGGGCCGGGCAGCACCTCGCCGCGCACGGCCTTCCGGCAGCTGGCCGGGCAGCTGCAGGGCGCGTTCAAGGTGCGCTCGGCCTTCATTGCGGAATGCCCCGGCGGCAGGCCGGAGTGCTTCCGGGTGCTGGCTTGCTGCTGTGACGGGCAGCAGATGGACGGTATGGAAGACAGGGTTGTGCCCTATGACGGCACCCCTTGCGCGTTTTTAAAGGAACGGAAGAAATTCCTGGTGCAGGACGGGCTGCAGGAGGCGTTTCCCGGGCAGCTGCAGTACCGCAGCCAGAACCTGCACTCTTACCTGGGCATCGCGCTGACCGATCCGGAGGGCACGGTGATCGGCCACTTTGCGCTGCAGCACGACCGCGAAATCGGACGGAGCACGCAGGAGAGCGGTCTGATCGCGTCCTTTGCCGCGCGGATCGGGCTGGAGCTGCGCCGCCGCAAGGCTGAAAGGCGCCGCAACCAGGCGGAAGAGGCGCTGCTGATCAAGCGCAAGACCGAGAGCCTGGGATTGCTGGCGGGCACCATCGCGCATGATTTCAACAACCTGCTGGCCTCGATGCAGGGCCGGGCCGAACTGGCGCTGGCGCATCTGGATGCCGCGCATCCGGCAGCGGCGCATCTGCAGGAGGTTGAACAGGGGTTGCAGGCCTCTGCGGTGCTGGTCCGGCAGCTGCTGAACTACGCCAAGGGCGGCGACAGCCGGGAGCAGGGGGCCTGTGATCTGAACGCGATTGTGCAACAGGCCATGGCGCTGGTGCCGGATGCGCGCATGATGGGCAAACAGGTGGTGCTTGACCTGGAACAGGGGGCGCTGACGGCCCGGATGGATCCGTCGCAGGTGAGCCAGCTTTTGCAGAACCTGGTGTTCAACGCGGCAGAAGCGATCGGGCCGGGCGCGGGCATTGTCACGGTCACCACCCGGCGGACCAGCCTGAGCGATGCAGAGCGGCGCAAACTGCTGAAGGGGCGGACCATGCCGGCCGGCACCTGCCTGCTGCTGGAGGTGCGCGATACCGGCAGCGGCATGGGCCGCGAGACCGTGACCCGGATCTTTGACCCGTTCTTTACCACCAAGCCCGGCGGGCGCGGGCTTGGCATGGCTGCGGCGCTGGGGATCATCAGCCGCCATCAGGGCGGCCTGGCGGTGGAAAGCCGCGAGGGCGGGGGCAGTGCCTTCCGCTTCTATTTTCCGGCCTGCGCCGCGGAACCGGCAGCAGCGGCAGCTGTGCCGGTGCGGGAACGCCGCCTGGCGGTGCGGCAGGTTCTGGTGGTGGATGACGAGGACACCGTGCGCCGGGCTGTGGCCGGGCTCTTGCAGCTGCGCGGCTGCAAAGTGCTGCAGGCCGATGGCTATGAGGCGGCGCTGGCGCAGCTGCAGGCGGCAGGGCCGCTTGATGGCGCGGTGATCGACATGAGCATGCCGGGGCGCGGCGGCTGGGAGACCCTGGCAGGCCTGCGCAAGATCCAGCCCGGGCTGAAGGCGGTGATGATGAGCGGCTTTGCCATCAGCGCCGTGGCGGCGGGGTTTCCGGATCTGTCCGAGGTTCCGGTGCTGGACAAACCGTTCACCAAGGAAAAGCTGTACAGGGCGGTTTTCACCTGAGGCCGGGGGCATTGGAGCCGGCGGAAGGCTCCCGCGCCCGCAGGTGCCCCTGACGGGGCTCCTTGGCAGCCTTGGGCCCGGCGCCGCGCGGGCGCGCGGCGGGGGGCGCCCGGCAGGAACGTTACATATTACTGCGGACAAAAGCCGGTCAGCCGGCCCTGCGGGGGCTGGCGTCACCCAGCAGCCAGTCGCGGACCCGTTCGATCCGGCTGGTGCCTGCCTTGGCCTGCGGTGCAAGCAGGCAATAGGCGCTGACGGGTGTGCAGCGGTGGGGATGGGCCTGGATCAGCGTGCCCTCGGCCAGCTCGCGGCGCACCAGCAGCGCCAGCAGGCCGGGAGCGGCAACGGCAATCAGCGTTTCCGGCATCAGCAGGTCCGCGCGAAAGCCCGGCCAGGGCGGATCGCCCTGCACGATGGCCAGATCCACCAGGCTGGGATCCACCTGGGCAGTGTTTCGATAGGTGATGGTATTGACGGTCAGCCGCGGCTGACCAGCGTCGGACAGGTGCCGATATTCAGCGCGCCGGAAGGATTGTCCCGTGTGCGCAGGCGGTAGAAGGTGGCCTCCAGCGCTTCCAGTTGCGGTGCCAGTTCCTCCAGCAGCATCCGTCCGGCACCGCTGAGCTGCACCCGATGGCGTTCGCGCTTGAACAGGGTTTGGCCGGTCAGCGCCTCCAGGCTCTGGATCTGGCGGCTGAAGGCGCTTTGCGACAGGTTCATCTCCCGGGCGCCCTGGGCAAAGCTGCCGGAGCGGGCGGCGGCCTCGAAGCACAGGAGGGCAGAGGCGGGCGGGATCTTGCGGCGCTGGAGGAGTGCCTGAAGTGCGAGGCTTTCATGGGCGGCTGGCAGGACCAGGGCTTTGCCGCGCTGCCGCTGACCCGGCGCCCCGGGCAGACCGAATGGAGCGCCAATGATCTTTCGGGCCGCTACTGGCTGCGCGCCGATGACCGCTATGTCGAGGAGCCGCGCGAGGCGGCAGGCGCCTCAATTCTGGGGGCATTGGCTGTACCCGGTGCCGGTGAGGGATGATGGTGCGCTGGACCCCGGCGCGGTCGCCGGGGCGCGGCGCCGGGCTGGCGGCGCATCTGGAGGGGGCGCGGCTGTTCAATGCCACGGTGGCGCTGGGCTGTGCCGCGGCAGGGCTGGCCGGGTTGATGGATACGGTCTCGGTCTGCCTGTCCAAAGGGCTGGACGCGCCTGCGGGGTCGGTTCTGGCGGGGCCGGGGGATCTGATCGCCAGGGCGCGGCTCCGGAAAACTCGAATTTTCCAGCCAAAATTCTTTGAAGAATTTTCGGCGCCCGGACGCGCCGTCAGATTTCCTTCCGCGCCCTGAGGGCTGCCGAGATGGTGCCGTCATCCAGATAGTCCAGCTCACCGCCGATCGGCACGCCCTGGGCCAGCGAGGTCAGCCTGACCTGCCCCTGCAGCTGATCGGCGATGTAATGCGCGGTGGTCTGGCCGTCGATGGTGGCGTTGAGCGCCAGGATCACTTCGCTGACACCTTCGGTTGCCACCCGGTCGACAAGCCGGGGAATGCGCAGATCTTCCGGCCCCACCGCGTCCAGCGCCGACAAGGTGCCGCCCAGCACATGATAGCGGCCCTTGAACACCAACGCCCGCTCCATCGCCCAGAGGTCGGCCACATCCTCGACCACGCACAGCTCGCCGTTGGCGCGCTCCGGATCGGTGCAAAGCGGGCAGATCTCGCTGGTGCCGATGTTGCCGCAGTTGAGGCACTCGCGCGCGGTGGCGGCGACTTCGGTCATCACATCGGCCAGGGGCGTCAGCAGCAGCGCCCGCTTGCGGATCAGATGCAGCACCGCGCGGCGGGCAGAGCGCGGGCCCAGCCCCGGCAGCTTGGCCATCAGGGCAATCAGGTCGTCGATGTCGCTGGTGGAGTTTCTGATCATGCCTCGGACCTTTTGGTTCTTTGCCATATAGGCCACCCGGGACAGCGGAGCGCAAGGGCCGCGCGAAAAATGTTCGGGGTTTGTTTTTCCGCGAGCCGGGGGTATGCCTTGGCAAGGTCGGCGGAGGGATCGCGATGGCAGGTGCGGCAGAGCAAACGGAAAACGGCTCTGGGCTTCTGCGGTTTGCCCGGCTGACAGAGGTGCCGCCGCAGGAGATTGCCCGCCATATGCGCGACCCGCGGATGGCGGAACATATGCCGTTGCTGACCGGGAGCTGGGATGAGGCCGCGGCCAGGGAATTTGTTGCCGCCAAGGAGACCTGCTGGCAGCGCGACGGCCTGGGTCATTGGGCTTTCTTGCGCGGGGATGCATATCTCGGCTGGGGCGGATTTCAGAAGGAGGGGAGAGAGTGGGATTTCGGGCTGGTGCTGCGGGTGGGCTGCTTTGGCCTTGGTCCCGCCATTACCTGCAAGGCGTTGGCGTTCGCCCGTGAAGATCCGCGCATACCTTATGTGACTTTCCTGCTGCCGCCGACACGTCGCCACTTGCGCCCGCTGGCGCGGCTGGGGGCGGTGCAGACCGGGGAGGTGCAATACGAGGGGCAACGTTTCCTGAAATTCCGGCTGGAGACTGCTTGAGGCGAGCAAAGAAAAAGGCGGCTCCAGCCGGGCCGCCTTTTGAATGTTGGCTGTCCGGGATCAGAACGGCAGCTTGATGTCCTTGGGCAGGCCCATGCTTTCGGTCAGCTTGGTCATCTCTTCCTGCGCCTTTTCCGCGGCCTTGCCCTGGGCGTCCTTGATGGCGGCCAGGATCAGGTCCTCGACCACTTCCTTGTCATCGCCATTGAAGATCGACGGGTCGATATCCAGGCCCTTGAGGTCGCCCTTGGCGGACGCTGTGGCCTTGACCAGGCCGGCACCGGCCTCGCCCGTCACCATCACATTGTGCAGCTCTTCCTGCATCTGGGCCATCTTGCCCTGCAGTTCCTGTGCCGATTTCATCATCTTGGCCATGTCGCCAAGACCGCCGAGGCCTTTGAGCATCTGAAGTCTCCTGAGATTCCGGTTTGGAGCGTAGATACGGGGGCTGGGGACGTGAAACAAGGGGGAAGGTTCACCGGATTCGGGGAACATGGCACCCTTCTGCCCGGCCGCAAGGCCGGGCAACGCCTGTTCTGCCCCCATCCAGTCCCGCCGGGACGGGCACCGCCCTGGCCGGCTGAACCGGGGGCTGGAACAATCTGCAGGGAGATGGCCGCATACGCAATTTGTTTGCGGCGGTGCTCAGCCGTCCTCGAACGGGTCCCATTCGTCTTCCACCTCGGGCAGGGCTTCGGCGGCGACTTCGGCAGCCAGCTCCTGCGCTGTGCGGATACGCTTGATCTTTGCTTTGGGGAAGCTTTCCAGCACCGCCTGCACCAGCGGATGCGCGGCGGCTTTCTCGCGCAGGGCGTTCTCGGCGGCGTCGCGGAGCTCGGCAATGGTGGCTGCGTCGCCGTCCGGTGCGATGGAGACCACCCAGCGCGCGCCGGTCCAGTTCTGCAGCGCCGAGCCAAGCCGGGCCGCCAGGTCGCGCGGTGCCTGTGAGGACGGAGTGAATTCGATTCGTCCCGGCTGGTAGGAGACCAGGCGCACGCCGCCCTCAACCTCGACCAGCAGCTTCACGTCGCGGTTGGTGCGGATCAGCTCGACCACATGTTCAAAGGACGGATAACGGGCCAGCGCGGAACTGACCTGCGGCGCCAGGGCCGCAACAGGGCCGGAGCCGCCTTGCGCCGCCGGCGCGCCGCCAGCGGGTCCGCTCTGGCCGCCGTAACCGGAAGGAGCGCCGCCGCCGCCCCCCAAAGCGGGCGCACCCATGCCTTGCATCGGTGCGCCGCCGCCGGGGCCATTCGGCGGTGGGGGCGGCGGCGGGGTGTCCTGCAGCTTGCGGATCAGTTCTTCGGGTGAGGGCAGGTCGGCCACATGGGTGAGGCGGATCACCGCCATTTCAGCCGCCATCATCGCGTTGGGGGCGGCGGCCACTTCCTCCAGTGCCTTCAGCAGCATCTGCCACATGCGGGTGAGGACGCGCATTGGCAGCCGTTCGGCCATTGCCTGACCGCGGGCGCGCTCGTCGGGGCTGACAGTGGGGTCTTCGGCCGCGTCGGGGGTGATTTTCACAACCGAGACCCAATGGGTGATCTCGGCCAGATCGCGCAGCACCGCCAGCGGGTCGGCGCCCTCGGCGTACTGGCCGCTGAGTTCGGTCAGCGCCGCCGCCGCATCGCCGCGCAGGATCATGTCCATCAGGTCCAGCACCCGGCCGCGGTCGGCAAGGCCCAGCATGGCGCGGACCTGATCGGCGGTGGTCTCGCCGGCGCCATGGGAAATCGCCTGGTCCAGCAGCGAGGTGGCATCGCGGGCCGAGCCCTCAGCCGCGCGGGTGATCAGCGCAAGTGCATCCTCGGCGATCTGAGCGTTTTCAGCCCCGGCGATCTTGCGCAGCAGGGCAATCATCACCTCCGGCTCGATCCGGCGCAAATCGAACCGCTGGCAGCGCGACAGCACCGTCACCGGCACCTTGCGGATCTCGGTTGTGGCGAAGATGAATTTCACATGTGCGGGCGGTTCCTCCAGCGTCTTCAACAGCGCGTTGAAGGCGCTGGTCGACAGCATGTGGACTTCGTCGATGATGTAGATCTTGTAGCGGGCCGAGGCGGCGCGGTACTGCACCGAGTCGATGATCTCGCGAATATCATTCACACCGGTGCGGCTGGCGGCGTCCATCTCCATCACGTCGACATGGCGGCCTTCCATGATCGCGGTGCAATGTTCGCACTGGCCGCAAGGGTCGGTGGTCGGGCCGCCCTGGCCATCGGTGCCGACACAGTTCATGCCCTTGGCGATAATCCGCGCGGTGGTGGTCTTACCGGTGCCGCGGATGCCGGTCATGATGAAGGCCTGGGCGATGCGGTCGGCGGCAAAGGCGTTTTTCAGCGTCCGCACCATGGCGTCCTGGCCCACCAGATCGGCAAAGGTCTCGGGCCGGTATTTGCGGGCCAGAACCTGGTATTTGGAGTGGCCGGATGCGCCGGGGGTGCCGCTGGGGGTATCGTTCATGATGTCTCGTGCCGGATTCGGGATGCGGGGCGTCCGCGTTCCGCGCAGGGTATTGAAGCGCAGCCCGTTCGTCCACCGCCGATGGGGCTGTCCCGGGACAGCAAAAGGGCTTTGGGATTGCCCGCTAAGCCGTTAGGCTGCGGCGGCAGGGGACTGCGGGGGGGAATGCAGGAACGCAACGGCTAAGGAGGCGGTATGCGATCTGGAGACATTCCGGGACCTGCGGCGCAGGACGGCGCGGCGCCGGCAGGCCTGACCATCCACGCGCTGTCAGCAGGCGGCGGTATTCTGGCGTTATGCCCGCTGCCCGGCGGCGGCGGCGATTACCGCAATGACCTGATCCAGATCTATCAGTGGAAACCGGGGCTGGTCATCTCGATGACCACCGAGGCCGAACACGCAGCCGCAGGCGTGCCGCGGCTGGGGATTGATGTTCAAAGCATGGCTTGCCGCTGGCTGCATTTGCCGGTGCCGGATTTTCAAGCGCCGCCGCCGGGCGTGGAAGCGAAATGGCCAGCCGCCAGCGCGTCCGCACGGCAGGCTTTGGCGGGCGGCGGCCGGGTGCTGGTGCATTGCCGGGGCGGCTGCGGGCGGTCCGGCATGGCGGTGCTGCGGCTGATGATCGAATGCGGCGAGGATCCGGCGCAGGCGCTGGCCCGGCTGCGGGCGGTGCGGCCCTGCGCGGTGGAGACGGATGAGCAGCTGGATTGGGCCTGCGCGGGGCAGGCGGCAGGCTAGACCGCATAGCCTTTCACCCGGCCGACAAGCCGGGCAGCACCCGCCGCTTCCGTCAATCCGCTGGCTTGCCTTCGGCACAGGGTCAGGCGCTGCCCTCAAAGCTTAGGTTTCACAGCGCCAGCATCTGTTCCGCCTGCCGCGCCGCGGCGGTTTTCGGCAGCGCCTCCATCAGCGCGCAGGGGCGGGTGTCCAGCTTGGAGGCGGCAAAGCCGGTGCCGTTACGGCTGAGGATGGCATCGGCGAAGCGGTCCAGCCCCTCGCGCGGCGCCTCTTCCCCGACGCCGCAATACAGCCGGATCCGGTCATGGCTGGCGGCAAATTGCGCCGGGCAGCTGCGCGGGCAGCCGTCCAGCGTGGTGGTGCCGGTAATTTCGAAATCCTCCTGGGTCAGCGGCTTGGCCCTGGACATCGCCTCGGCCAGCTTGGCGATCATCCGCTCCGCTGCGGGGCAGGGGCGCCCCAAATACTTGCAATCTGTTGCCGCATAGAAATGCGTCTGGTCGGTCCACATCATATCTGCGCCCTCCGCGCGTGGCACGGGGGTTTTGGGGACAAGAGACCGGATGAAAGACGGCTCACAGCCGCCGCAGCCATCAGACCCTGTCCGGACACCCCGCCCGGGTTCGAGTTACACGTCTGATGGCAGGTCTCCTGACTTGCGGGTCGTCGCTTTCCCGATCCTTCCCGGCCTCTTGTCGGGCCAGTGGCTCTATCGGGGTCGCTCGCCGCTTACAGTTGCGGGGGCAGCCGCGGAATTGGCCTGTTTCTGCGCAGGCCGCACCGTGTTCCCTTTTCATCCCGGACACAAGCTTCTGTGGCACGGGAACCATCGCCACAAGCGGTAGCGGTTTCTTCCGCGAGTCGTCAATCGTTTTTCTGCAGCTGCAAATACAGCCCCCGGATCACATCCGACTCCCGCCGCACCCGGGCCAGCTGCCAGCCGCCCTGCAGCAGGATATAGAAGTTTTCCGCCGCCGCGCGGGCCTCAGCCGCGGGCAGGCCGAGGCGGCGGGCGTGGCGGGCGGTCTCAGTTATCCAGCCCTCGAACAGATGCGCGGCATGCTGGTGGAACGCCTCGTTCTCCGGCCCTTCGAACAGGGTGGCAGAGACCGGGCAGCCGCTCCATTTGCCTTGCTGGTCAAACAGCTTGGCCAGTTTGTAACAGACCGTCTTGGCCCCCTCCCTAAAGGTTGGCGCCGGCGTGAATGACGCCTCGATCAGCAGCAGCATCTGCGCTGACGCCCAATCCGCTGCGGCCAGGGCAAGGTCGGATTTGCCATTGGGAAAATGGTGGTAGAGCGAGCCTTTGGGCGCCCCGGCCTCTGCCAGCAGTTCCGCCAGCCCGGTGCCGCTGTAGCCCTTGTTGCGGAACAGGGCTGCCGCGGCGCGGATCAGCCGCTCGCGGGTGGGGGGCGGGCTGTCCGGGTTGGCAGGGGGTGTCGTCACGTCAGTCATGACAACAGCTTGACAGCATTGGACCGATTGGTCCAGAGGTGGAGTGGACCGATTGGTCTAGGAGGTCGCCGTGCTGGACAGAAACGCAGATCATGCCGCGGGCATCCGGGAAGAAGAGCTGCGGTTTCCCGCGGCCGGCGCAGAGCTGGCCGGGCGGCTGTACCATCCGGCGGGGCAGGCGCGGGCCGCAGTGGTGCTGAATGGCGCAACCGGGGTGCCGCAGCGCTATTACCGGCATTTCGCGCGCTGGCTGGCAGCCAGGCAGCAGGTGGCCTGCCTGACCTATGACTACCGGGATTTCGGAGACTCGGCGCGGGGCCATCCGCGCCATTCCGGTGCGACAATGGCCCAATGGGCGCTGGAAGATCAGCCAGCTGCCCGGGCCGAACTGCAACGGCACTATGCGGGCGTGCCGTTGTGGGTGATCGGCCATTCGCTCGGGGCGATGCTGATGCCCCTGCAGGATGGCTTGAAGGACGTCGCCCGCATGATCGTGGTTGCGGGCGGCTTGGTGCATCACCACGATCATCCCTGGCCCTACCGCGCGCTGGCGCTGGCTTTCTGGTTCGGCCATGTGCCGCCATTGGTCCGTGCTTTGGGCTATCTGCCCGGGCGCGCGGTGGGGTTCGGGGCCGATTTGCCCGCCGGGGTTTACTGGCAGTGGCGGCGCTGGTGCACCACGCCGGGCAGCTACCTGCCGGAAACCGGCGCGGCCTTGCCGCTGCCCGAATGGGCAAACAGCGGCGTGCCGGTGGATCTGTTTGCAATGGCGGATGATGATGTCGTGCCGCCGGCGGCGGTTTGGCGCCTGGGGGAGGTCTTTGGCAATGTGCCGCAGCGCCGGACGGTGCTGGTGCCGCGGGAGGCTGGTGTGAAGAAGATCGGCCATCTGGGCGCCTTTGCCCGCGACAATGCCGCCCTGTGGCCGCGGCTGCTGCCGCCGCAATAGCGCGCGCTCCGCTCTTGACGATGGGGGCAGGCGATAGGGTCAGGCGGTGCGGTTCAGCCGTTCCTCGGTGATCCTCGCATAATCGGCCAGCCGCAGCTTGAACCGGCGGGTGAGATTGCTGCGGGCCAGTTTCAGCGATTGCACCAGCAGCCGGCCGGTCAGGGTGGTGGGGGCAAGTTTCAGCTGCGCCGACATCCGGGTCCGCCGCGGCGACAGCGCCAGCAGCTCGACCTCCAGGCGGCCGTCCAGGCCGCTGCCGCTGCCGGTCAGCGCCAGCCCGGCAGCCGGCGCATAAGACGCCAGCGTCAGCCGGATGTCGCGCTGCTTGCCGCGGAACCGGAAGCCGATATCCCAGGCCAGGCCGTTCTCCGGACGGGCGGTATCGCCGGTCCGCTGCACGTCGATGCCGCGCCGCAGGGCCGAGCGTTCCAGCAGGTCAAAATCGGAGATCGCGCCAAAGACTTCGGCAATCGGGGCTTCGATATCTTCTTTGCTCTGAAATTCCATGCTTGCCTGCCTCAGCTGCGCCGCTGTGCTGCCGCGCTGTTTGCCGCAATATGCGCTCTAGTCCAGCGTGTCCGCAAGCCAGTTCTTAAGCAGAAAATGCGCAATTGCTCCTTCCCGCGAGGGTTTCAGCACCGGGTGATCGCCTGCAAAGACCGTCATCATGTCCTGGCGGCTGACCCACAGCGCGTCTTCGATTTCACCGGGGTCGATGGTGATCTTCGTGCTCAGCGCCTCGCCCGCGCAGCCGAACATCAGCGACATCGGAAAGGCCCAGGGCTGGCTGGACAGATAGCTGACCGGCCCGACCTGCACGCCGGTTTCCTCAAAGGTCTCGCGGCGCACCGCTGCCTCCAGCGTCTCGCCCGGTTCGACAAATCCCGCCAGCAGCGAATACATCCCCTCAGGCCAGCCGGGAGAGCGGCCCATCAGCACCGCATCACCATGGGTGATCAGCATGATCACCACCGGGTCAGTGCGCGGGAAATGCGGTGTCTTGCAAGCGGGGCAGATCCGCTGCCAGCCCGCCTGCGCCATGCTGCTGGGGGCGCCGCAGGCTGCGCAGAACCGGTGGCTGCGGTGCCAGGCCAGCAGCGCCTTGGCGGTGGCCGCCAGTTCCGCCTCCAGCGGCGTTAGCCGGGTCATGACCCGGCGCAGTTCGGCAAAGACGTGGGACGCGGCCAGATCGGGGTGCTGCTGCTCGCTGGCATCGGCAAAACCGCTCAGGGCCCCGCTGTCCAGGTCCTGGGGCTGCCAGTCACTGATATCGCAGGCAAAACACGGCGCGCCGCCGGGGGCCAGACCAAGGAAAATCGCCGCGTCCTGGCGGCTGGCGGCCAGCGGGTGCGCCGGAGCGGTCCAGCCCAGCCCGCAGGGCAGGCCGTCCTCGGCGATGCGGAGGGTCAGCGGCTTGCCGCGCCACATCAGCAGCACCTGGGCCTCCGGGCTGTTCCAGGCGGTTTCCAGGGCAGCGCTGTCGGTGCGCAAATGCGCCGCCCGCTCCAGCCCGCCGCGGCCGAAGGTCACTTGTTCTGCGTGTTTCATTGCGTCTCTCCTTTGGCTGGCGGCGGCTGCCCTGCGGTCAAGGGCTGAGATACCGCCATCCATGACAGCGTGCCGCAGGCGTTGCCAGCAATTGCCAGTGATCCGCGCTTGCCTGTCGCTGCGCCGCCACACCTGCCGGGCAGGAATTGCGGCTTTTCCGCCACAGGTCGGGGGCGCCCGCGCTGTTGACGCACCGGCGGCGGGAAAAAATCACAGGCAGCCGAAAGGGTTCCTTGCAAATCGTTAATACGCTGATTCAAATAGCCGCAAAACAAGAACGGCGCCGAATGGTGCGGGCAGGAGCGGCGGCAGGCAGTGGCAACGGAATTTCGCACATGACAAGCGGGGCGCGGGCCTCGCAAACCCGGACGGTCACCGGGCAGCTGCACGTGCTTGCCACGACGGACCTGCACTGCAATCTGCTGAGCCATGATTATTATGCCGACCGTCCCGGCGGGGCCATCAGCCTGTCCCGCGCGGCCACCTTGATCCGCCGAGCCCGCGCAGAGGCCGCCCGCCTGGGCGCGGCCTGCCTTCTGGTCGATAACGGCGATGGCTTTCAGGGGGCGCCGCTGGGGGACATCATGCCGGGCGCCAAGGGCCCGCATCCAATGGCGCGCGCCTTCCGGTTTTTGAAATATGATGCAGTCGGTCTTGGCAATCATGACTTCGATTCCGGCCTGGCGGCGCTGGCACGCGTTCTGAAAGACGTGACATGCCCGGTGCTCTGCGCCAGCCTGACGGCGCGGCAGCCGGACCTGCGGCTGCCGTTTGCGCCCTCGGCGGTGCTGGAACGCAAGATCCCGGGGCAGCCCGGGCTGCCGCCGGTCCGGATCGGGCTGTTTTCGGTGCTGCCGCCGCAGACTTTGATCTGGTGCGGCGAGGCCCTGCAGGCACAATTGGCTGCAGGCGGCATCGTGGAAACCGCCGCGGCCCAGGCCGGCCGGCTGAAGGCGCAGGGCTGCGACCTGGTGCTGGCGCTGGCCCATACCGGCCTTGGCAGCAAGACCGGTGCGGGCTGCGGCGAAAATGAACTGGAGCGGCTTGCGGCCTTGCCGGAAATTGACGCCGTTGTGGGCGGCCACACCCATCTGACGCTGCCGGATCCGGCGCATCCCTTTGCCAAACCCGTCGTGATGCCGGGGGCGCATGGCTCGCATCTGGGGGTTCTGCGGCTGGAGCTGGAGCATCGCTGCGGGGTCTGGCGGCCCGGCGGCGGCACCGCCAGCCTGCAGCCGGTGGGCCGCCACCGGCAGACCGGCGCAGCCCAGCCGCTGGTGCCGGAGGACCCTGATTTTGCGGGCGCGCTGGCAGAAGACCACGCACGCACCTTGCAGCGGATGCGCCAGCCGGCGGGCTTCAGCCCGGTGGCGATGCATTCCTATTTCACCTTTTTCGCGCCGGACCGCGGCCTGGCGCTGGTCGGCAGCGCCCAGGCCGCCGCGGTGCGGTCGATGCTTGACAGCGCCGGCGCAGAAAGCCTGCCGTTGCTGTCGGCTGTCGCACCCAGCAAGTTCGGCGGCCGGTCCGGGCCGCATTTTTATACCGACATTGCGGCCGGGGATCTCTGTGTCCGCAATATTGCGGATCTGCAGGTCTTCCACAACGAATTGCGGGTGGTCGCGGTGACCGGCGCGCAGCTTCTGGACTGGCTGGAAATGTCGGCAGGGCTGTTCAGCCAGATCGCGCCGGGCAGTTCCGGGCAGATGCTGGCCGACCCGCAGCGGGCAGGGCATAATTTCGATGTGATCTTCGGGCTGAGCTATCAGATCGACCCGGCGCAGCCGCCCCGGTTCTCGGCCGCGGGGGTGAGGATCAACCCCGATGCCCGGCGGATCCGGAAGCTGTGCTGGAACGGCCGGCCGGTGGAACCCGGCCAGCGTTTTGCGGTTGCGGTCAACAGCTACCGGGTCTGCGGCGGCGGCAGTTTCGCAATGCTGCGGAAGGCCGAAGAACTGCCGCTGCCGCCGATCCGGATCCACGAGGCAATCCGCGATTACATCGCCGGGCGGCTGCCCGCTGATCCGCTGGCAGAGGCGCCTTATCCCTGGCAGCTGGCGCCGATGCCGGGCACCAGCGCGGTTGCGGTGACCGGACCGGGGGCCGCCGGATACCTCGAGGAACTGCCTGCCGGGCTGGCGACGCCATGCGGCCACAGCAGCGGCGGCTTTCTGGAACTGGAACTGCGGCTTTAAAACGCCGGAGACCGGACAGCCCGGGCACTTGCCATTCCCGGCGGCGGCGCTTATATCGGGATTCGAGAGGTTGGCGCGGGCAGGCGCCTCGCCAACCTGGTCAGGTCCGGAAGGAAGCAGCCACAACGAGCCCCGCTTGGGTCGATGTCCAGCCTCTCACTTCACTCCCCGCGCAGATTGATCGAGGGTGCCGTTTCAGGCAATGAAAACGGCCCGAAAAAAAACGGTTTCTCCGGGCCGGAAGCCGGCGCCTCAATAGCGGCCGTTGTCGGCCGGGTAGACGCCGAGGATTTCCACATTGGTGGTGAAATAGCTCAGCTCATCCATTGCCAGCTGCACATTGGGATCTTCCGGGTGGCCTTCGATATCCGCATAAAACTGCGTGGCGGTAAAGGATCCGTCCACCATATAGCTTTCCAGTTTGGTCATGTTGATGCCATTGGTGGCAAATCCGCCCATCGCCTTATACAGCGCGGCGGGGATATTGCGGACCTGAAAGACAAAACTGGTGATCATGCTGTGGGCGCCGCGGCGGCGGTAGTCCGGCTCCGGCGACATGATCACAAAACGGGTGGTGTTGTCGCCATTGTCCTCGATGTGGCGGGCCAGCACGTCCAGCCCGTAGATCTCGCCCGCCAGCTCGCTGGCCAGCGCCGCCACGTGTTTGTTGCCGGCCTCGGCCACATCCCGCGCCGCGCGGGCGTTGTCGGGGCTGACCCGGCCGGTGATGCCGTGTTCGCGCAGAAATGTCCCGCATTGCGGCAGCAGCACCAGATGCGATTTCGCCTCGCGGATGTCTTCCAGACTGGCGCCCGGCACCCCCAGCACATTGATATGCACCCGCACAAAGGCCTCGTCGATGATGTGCAGCCCGCTGTGCGGCAAGAGCCGGTGGATGTCTGCCACCCGGCCATAGGTTGAGTTCTCCACCGGCAGCATCGCCTGATCGGCAGCGCCGCTTTTGACCGCTTCAATGGCGTCCTCGAAGGTGCGGCACGGCAGCACCTCCAGTTCGCGCCGGGCGCTGCGGCAGGCTTCGTGGCTGTAGGAGCCAAGCTCCCCCTGAATGGCGATTTTGCGGCTCATGGGTGTGTTCCCCGTGCAAAACTTCAAGAATTGGGCGTTTCGTCGCGCTGTCTATACCTTGCCACTTTGAAGGGGAAGCCTTAGACACCCCCGCAGACAGCTAAATGGACTCGCGATCATGTTTGACACGATGACCCTCACCAAAGCGACCGCAGGCGTCTGCGGCGCGTTCCTGGTTCTCCTTCTGGGCAAATGGGGCGCAGAAGCACTGTATCACATGGACAGCCACGGTGAGGCGTCCTATGTGATCGAAGTCGCCTCGGCCGATGCCGCAGCCAGCGACGAGCCGGAAGTCAGCTTTGAAGAGCTGATGGCCTCCGCCGATGTTGCCAAAGGTGCCAAAGTCTTCAAGAAGTGCTCCGCTTGCCACAAGCTGGAAGACGGCGCCAACTCGACCGGCCCGTATCTTTATGGCGTTGTCGGCCGCGACATCGCGACCGCACCGGGCTTTGGTTATTCCGGCGCCCTGACCGGCCTGGACGGCAGCTGGACCGCGGAGGCGCTGGACGCCTTCCTGACCAAGCCGTCGGCCTATGCGTCGGGCACCACCATGTCGTTCTCCGGCTTGAAAAAGCAAAAAGACCGGGTGAACCTCATCGCCTATCTGGACAGCCTGGACGGCTGATCCGGAACGCTGTCAAAGCTATCCGATTGAAGAAGCCGCTGCAGATCTGCAGCGGCTTTTTTGATGCGGGCAGACGCCGGTCCGGCTCAGGCCGGGTTGTTCTCCCGGTAATAGGCCAGCGCATCGCGTTCCTGGCCGTCCGGCAGGATGCAGACGCCGATGGTGCCGGCCTTGCCGCTGCGCAGCACGTAGCTGCCGCCGGTCTGCACGCAATAGGCCTCTTCCGGGCTGCTATAGACCACTTCCTCTTCCTGCTGGGCGCAGGCGCTGAGCGCGGCGGCCCCGGCAACCGCAAGGGCGGCAAATTTCATTGACTTCAGCATCGGAAACTCCCTCGTTACATAACGCAATCGTGATGCGAGGCTGGCAGGCAATTTTATTGCGGGCAAGCGCGGCCTTGCAAATGCACGCCTTTCGGCTGCTTTGCGCCCAGACAGCGGGGGATAACACTTAATCTCAACTTGAATGTTACCGCCCCCGGCCATTAGCTTGGCAGCGGAAATCCGGGCCGAAGTTCCGGGCAAAGGAGGTCATGGCAGATGAACACCGCTCGAGCTGCGGCGCGCGTGCGCGCAAGAGAATGGATGACCCCGCTGCAGGCGGCTGCGGCGATGGCCCATGCGCTGTTTCTGGGGCTTATCCTGACGGTGGCCGCAGCGACGCTGGCGCGGGCGGAGGATGCGCTTATCAAGGCGCATGGCTTTGCCGAATTCGGGGCGCTGAAGTACCCGGAAGGCTTTGCCCATTTCGATTACGTCAATCCGCAGGCGCCGAAAGGCGGCGAATTGTCGATTTCTGCCGTCGGCACCTTTGACAGCATGAACCCCTATACCCGCAACGGGCGCGCCGGGGCGCTGTCTTCGGACCAGTTCGAAAGCCTGCTGGTGGCATCCTACGACGAGCCCGGTTCCTACTACGGGCTGATCGCCGAAAGCCTGGAGTATCCTGAAAGCCAGGACTGGGTGATTTTCAATCTGCGCCCCGAAGCGCGGTTTTCCGACGGCACCCCGGTCACCGCCGATGATGTGGTGTTCTCCCACAACATCCTGCTGGATCAGGGGCTGAAATCCTATGCCGAGGCGGTGCGCAAGCGGATCCCCAAGGCCGAAGCGCTGGGCCCGCACCGGGTCAAATTCCACTTCTCGCCTGATTTTCCGCGCCGGGCAATGATCAGCCAGGTGGCGGGCACGCCGGTGTTCTCCAAGGCGTGGTTCGAGGCAGATCCCGAAAACCGCCGCCTGGACGAACCGCGGCTGGATCCCGGCATCGGCTCTGGCCCTTATGTCCTGGACAGCGCCGAGGTGAACCAGCGCATCATCTACAAGCGGAACCCGGACTATTGGGGCGCAGGGCTGAATGTGAACGCCGGCCGTCACAACTACGACCGTATCCGGGTCGAATATTTCGGCGACGCGATCGCCGCGATGGAGGGGTTCAAGGCCGGCGTGTACACCCTGCGGCCCGAGAACAACTCAAAAAGCTGGGCCACGGCGTATGACTTTGCCGCGGTGGACAAGGGCCAGGTGATCAAGGGCGAAATCCCCGACGGCAATGTGCCCGCCGCCAACGGATTTGTGATGAACCTGCTGAAGCCCAAGTTCCAGGACATCCGCGTCCGCGAGGCGCTGCAGCTGGGGTTTAATTTCGAATGGACCAACGAAAGCCTGCAATACGGGCTGTTCCGCCACCGTTCCTCCTTCTGGCAGGATTCGCCGCTGCAGGCGGAAGGCCTGCCAGAAGGCCGCGAGAAAGCGGTGCTGGAGGCGCTCGGCGATCAGATCGACCCGTCGATTCTGACTTCGGAACCGGTGGTGGCGCATAGCTCCGGGGCGTCCCGCCCGGGCGACCGCAAGAACCTGCGCCGGGCGATGAAGCTGCTGGACGAGGCCGGCTGGGCCGTTGGCGATGACGGGCTGCGCCGCAATGCGGATGGCGAGGTGCTGAAGGTCGAATTCCTCGCCGACAGCCCGACCATCGAACGCATCGTGCAGCCCTATGTCACCAACCTGCGCACCATGGGCGTGGATGCAATGCTGAACCGGGTCGATTACGCCCAATACACCAGCCGCCGCCGGGAAAAGGAATTCGATATCATTTCCTCCGCCTATCCGATGTCGCTGGAGCCTTCGACCGGCCTGTACCAGTACTTCGGCTCCGAGGCGCATGAGTATTCGGTGTTCAACCCGGCGGGGCTGGCCGATTCGGCAGTGGATGCGCTGATCGGCAACATCGTCAACGCCAAGACGCAAGAAGAGCTGCGCGCCAATGCCCGCGCCTTGGACCGGGTGCTGCGGGCCAAGCGGTTCATGGTGCCGGCCTGGTATCTGGATGTGAACTGGATTGCCTATTGGGACATGTACCGCCATCCGGAAAACCTGCCGCCTTATGACACCGGCATCCTGGACCTGTGGTGGATCGACGCCGCCCGCGAGGCGGAGCTTAAAGCCGCCGGTGCGCTGCGGTAAGGACCTGACATGGCAGCCTATATTCTTCGACGCCTGCTTTTGGTGATCCCGACGCTGTTCGGCATCCTGCTGGTGAACTTTGCGCTGGTGCAATTTGTGCCCGGCGGCCCGGTGGAACAGATCATCGCCCAGCTGGAAGGCGGCGGCGATGTGTTCGAAGGCTTTGCCGGCGGCGGCGGCGATACCGGCACCGAGGCGATCAGCGCCAATGAAAACTATGCCGGCCGCCAGGGTTTGCCGCCGGAGCTGATCGAGGAATTGCAGCAGCAGTTCGGTCTCGACAAGCCGCCGCTGGAGCGTTTCCTGACGATGCTCGGCAACTATGCGCGGTTTGATTTCGGCGAGAGCTATTTCCGCAAGATCGACGTCATCGACCTGGTGCTGGAGAAAATGCCGGTCTCAATCTCATTGGGCCTGTGGTCGACGCTGATCGCCTATATGATCTCGATCCCGATGGGCATCCGCAAGGCGCTGCGCGACGGCTCGCGCTTTGACACCTGGACCAGCGGTTTCATCATCGCCGCCTATGCGATCCCGTCGTTCCTGTTTGCCATCATGCTGCTGGTTCTGTTTGCCGGCGGTTCCTACTGGCAGATCTTCCCGCTGCGCGGGCTGACCTCGGACAATTGGCATGAGCTGAGCCTGATCGGCAAGATCGGCGATTATTTCTGGCACATCGCGCTGCCGGTGCTGGCCTCGACCATCGGCGCCTTTGCGACGCTGACATTGCTGACCAAGAACTCGTTTCTGGACGAGATCAAGAAGCAATATGTGATGACCGCCCGCGCCAAGGGCCTCAGCGAGAACCGGGTGCTGTACGGCCATGTGTTCCGCAACGCGATGCTGATCGTGATCGCCGGCTTCCCGTCGGTCTTTATCGGCATCTTCTTTTCCGGTTCGCTGATCATCGAGACGATCTTCTCGCTCGACGGCCTCGGCCGGCTCGGGTTCGAGGCCGCAGTGGCGCGCGACTACCCGGTGATTTTCGGCACCCTGTTCATCTTCGGCCTGATGAGCCTGGTGGTCGGCATCATTTCCGACCTGATGTATGTGCTGGTCGACCCGCGCATCGACTTTGAAAAGCGGGAGGGCTGAAGGATGGCGCTTTCCCCCCTGAACCAGCGCCGCTGGAACAATTTCCGCAAGAACAAACGCGCCTTCTGGTCGCTGATCATTTTCTCCGTGCTGTTCACGCTCTCGCTGTTTGCCGAGTTCATCGCCAACGACAAACCAATCCTGGTGAGCTACCGCGGCGGGATCTACACGCCGGTGTTCAAATTCTATCCGGAGACAGAGTTCGGCGGCGATTTCCAGACCGAGGCGATCTACAGCGATCCGGAGGTCGAATGCCTGATCCGCTCCGGCGGCATCGAGGATTGCTTTGACGAACCCGGAACCATTCTGGAGGAGATCGCCGCAGGCACCTATGCCGCGGATGGTTTTCAGAAAGGCTGGACGTTGTGGCCGGTGATCCCTTACAGCTTCAACACCACCGTCGACCGGCCCGGCGCGGCGCCGCTGCCGCCCAATCGCCAGAACCTGTTGGGCACCGATGACACCAAACGCGACGTGCTGGCGCGGGTGATCCACGGCTTCCGCCTGTCGATCCTGTTCACCCTGATCGTGACTGGTGCCGCAACCGTTCTGGGCATCCTGGCCGGTGCGGTGCAGGGCTTTTTCGGCGGCTGGGTGGATCTGGTGTTCCAGCGGGTGATCGAGATCTGGAGCTCCACCCCGACGCTTTATGTGATCATCATCATGTTTGCGATCCTGGGGCGCGGTTTCTGGCTTTTGGTGTTCCTGATGATCCTGTTCGGCTGGACCGCGCTGGTCGGGGTGGTGCGGGCCGAGTTCCTGCGCGCCCGCAATCTGGAATACGTCCGTGCCGCCAAGGCACTGGGGGTCGGCAATATGACCATCATGTTCCGCCACATGCTGCCCAATGCGATGGTGGCAACGCTGACCATGCTGCCCTTCATCGTCACCGGCACCATCTCGGCGCTGGCGGGGCTGGATTTCCTCGGCTTCGGCCTGCCGTCCTCGGCGCCGTCCCTGGGCGAGCTGACCTTGCAGGCCAAGCAGAACCTGGAGGCGCCCTGGCTCGCCTTCACCGCCTTCTTCACCTTTGCCATCATGCTGTCGCTCTTGGTCTTCATTTTCGAAGGCGTGCGCGATGCGTTTGATCCGAGAAAGACGTTTTCATGATGCTGTTTGCTGAGCGCAGCCCGGGCCGCAAGCGCCCCGGGCACAATGCGGACCAACCGGGACGATAAAGAATAATGAGCAGCGCTAACTCCACGCCCCTCCTGAACGTCCGGAACCTTCGCGTCTCCTTCCGCCAGGACGGCAAGATCACCGAAGCCGTGCGCGGCGTCTCCTTCTCGGTGGACCGCGGCGAAACCGTGGCGCTGGTGGGCGAGTCGGGCTCCGGCAAATCGGTCTCGGCGCTCTCCACAGTCTCGCTGCTGGGCGACAGCGCCAGGGTCGAAGGCTCGGTTACCTATGGCGGCACCGAAATGGTCGGCGCCGATGAGAAGCACCTGATGGATGTGCGCGGCAATGACATCAGCTTCATCTTTCAGGAGCCGATGACCTCGCTCAACCCGCTGCACACCATCGAACGGCAGCTGGAAGAATCCATCGCCCTGCATCAGGGGCTGGCGGGCCGCGCGGCGCGGGAGCGTATTCTGGAACTCCTGAACAAGGTCGGCATCCGCGATGCGGAAAGCCGGCTCAGCGCCTATCCGCACCAGCTGTCCGGCGGCCAGCGGCAGCGGGTGATGATCGCCATGGCGCTGGCCAACAAGCCCGACATCCTGATCGCGGATGAGCCGACAACGGCGCTGGACGTCACCATTCAGGCGCAGATCCTTGAGCTGCTGGCAGAGTTGAAGGCCAGCGAGGGCATGGGGCTCTTGTTCATCACCCATGACCTCGCCATCGTGCGCCGCATCGCCGACCGGGTCTGCGTGATGAAGGACGGCGAAATTGTCGAGGAAGGCCCGGCGGCAGAAATCTTTGCCAGCCCGCAGCACCCCTACACCCGGAAACTGCTGGCGGCTGAGCCGTCGGGAACGCCGCCGCCGGTGCCCGCGGGCGCCCGGGAACTGGTGGCAGCGCAGAACCTGAAAGTCTGGTTTCCGATCCAGAAGGGCCTGCTGAAACGCACAGTGGGCCATGTGAAGGCGGTGAACCCGATGTCCCTCTCGGTGCAGGCCGGCGAAACCCTTGGCATCGTCGGCGAGAGCGGTTCCGGCAAGACCACGCTGGCGCTGGCCATCATGCGGCTGATCGCGTCCGAGGGGGCGGTCACCTTTCAGGGCCAGGATCTGCGCCAATGGTCCACCCGCGACCTGCGCCGTCTGCGCAAGGACATGCAGATCGTGTTCCAGGACCCCTTCGGCTCGCTCAGCCCGCGGATGACCTGCGCCCAGATCATCTCCGAGGGGCTGGCGATTCACAAGGTCGATCAGCACCGCAAACCCCGCGAACTGGTCGCCGGGGTGATGCGGGAGGTCGGCCTGGATCCGGCCGCGATGGACCGCTACCCGCATGAGTTCTCCGGCGGCCAGCGTCAGCGCATTGCCATCGCCCGCGCTATGGTGCTGCGCCCCAAGCTGGTGGTGCTGGACGAACCGACCTCGGCCTTGGACATGACGGTGCAGGTGCAGATTGTGGAACTGCTGCGGGATCTGCAGGCGCGCTACGGGCTGGCCTATCTGTTCATCAGCCACGATTTGAATGTGGTGCGGGCGATGTCGCACAAGGTGGTGGTGATGAACCAAGGCGACGTGGTAGAGACCGGAACGGCCGAGGAATTGTTCACCAACCCGCAGGCAGAGTACACCCGCAGGCTGCTGGCGGCGGCGGGTTAACCCGCCCCTGGGTAACATTGTGGCAGGCTTTGCAGCATCTATGCGCGCGCGGCCTGCGCAACGCCCATAAATTGCGGCAGCCCTGTTGACCGAATGTTTCGCGCGCGAAACATTGCGGCAGAGTTGCTGACCTATCCGCGCCGCACCGGACCCAGCGGAAGACTCCCGCGCCCGCAGACCCCTCCGGCTGATGCCGGGCGGACCTTGGCGGCCGGCGGGAGAGGCTGCCGGCGCAGAACCAGCACAGTTTGCTGCAGACTGGCACATGCAGGTACAGTGAAATACTGCTGCTGGGGCTGACCTTTGACACCCAATTGGAAAACCGGACCGGAACCACCGCGTTTGCGAAATGCGCCGCGGGCGGGTTGCTTGTATAGCGCGGCACTATGGCGTCGAATAATCCGAATCCGGCCAATTGAGGTTTTCGGTCCATTCCTTTAGCTTTAGGCAGGCCAGCCTGGGCAAGCCTTGACCCAGATCAACCGGGATCCGCTGATGAACGCTCCAGCATTGTCACAGACCAGATGCGGCGACTGCCCGATCCGCCACCGCGCGGTTTGCGCGCGCTGCAACGCGGATGAGCTGAATGAGCTGGATGCGATCAAATACTACCGCACCTATGAGGCCGGGCAGCCGATCATCTGGTCCGGCGACGTGATGACCTTTGTCGGCTCGGTTGTGTCAGGCATTGCCTCTCTGACCCAGACGATGGAGGACGGGCGCACCCAGATGGTGGGCCTGCTGCTGCCCAGCGATTTTGTCGGCCGGCCGGGCCGCGAAGTCGCGGCCTATGATGTGGCTGCGACCACTGATGTGGTGATGTGCTGCTTCCGCAGGAAACCGTTTGAAGAGCTGATGGAGCGCACTCCGCATATCGCCAACCGGCTGCTGCAGATGACGCTGGACGAGCTGGACGCAGCCCGCGAGTGGATGCTGGTGCTGGGCCGCAAGACCGCGCGCGAGAAGATTGCCAGCCTGCTGTTGATCATTGCCCGCCGCGATGCCTCGCTGACACCGCGCGGTGCCACCAACAGGATGGTGTTCGACCTGCCGCTGACCCGCGAGGCGATGGCGGATTACCTGGGCCTGACGCTGGAGACCGTCAGCCGCCAGATATCGGCCCTGAAACGGGACGGGGTCATCGAGCTGGAAGGCAAGCGCCACGTCACGGTGCCCGATATGCACTTGCTGATGGAAGAAGCCGGCGACGACAGCGACGGCGGTTTCCCCGGCTGAGGCCGCCGCATATGCCCGCACTCCCCCAGCCGTTTCCGATCAGCCGTCGCGCAGCCTGTGCCGCCGGGTTGCTCTGCTTCGCGCAGGTGGCGGAGCGCGGCGTGGATATGATCAAAGGCCGAAATGAATTCCGGCAGCCTCCGCGTCCAGGGCGTTGAGGGCCATCTGTTGCGGAAAGCGCCGGCAGGCTCGTCCAGCTCCCGCGCGGCGGGGGCTCTCCCGCGCCTGCAGGTGACCTGGCGCTGCGGTTGTGGTCTACTGGCACCATCACAACGAATGGAGGCGGAAATGCAGTTTGGAAGCTTGATCGGGATGCTGATCGTCGGGGCGCTGGCCGGCTGGCTGTCCGGCAAGATCATGCAAGGGCGCGGTTTTGGCATCCTTGGCAATATCATCGTCGGCGTCGTTGGCGCCTTTCTGGCGGGCCTGATCTTTCCGGCGCTGGGGTTTGCTGCCGGCGGCGGCTTTTTCTGGTCGCTGATCCATGCCACCATCGGCGCGGTGATCCTGCTGTTCCTGATCAGCCTGATCCGCAAGGCCCGCTGAAGCACAGGGGGCAACCGGCTGCAAAAGGCGCCTTTGAGGGCGCCTTTTATGTGACCGGCAGGGCTGAAGCCTGGCCGGGCCGTCAATGGGCCATCAGCACCGGCACCGTGGCCTGCTCCAGCATGTTGCGGGTGGCACCGCCAAGGATCGCCTCGCGGAAGCGGGAATGGCCGTAGGCGCCCATCACGATCAGATCGGCGGCGGTGTCTGCCGCATGGCGGTTCAGCACGTCCGACACCCGGGTCAGCGTCTTGCTGAGCACATCGATTTCGCAAGTGGCCCCGTGGCGGGACAGCATCTGCGCCAGCAGGCCGCCGGGGTCGGAGCGTTCGGGCCCGTGCTGCGGCGGGTCGATCACGGCGATGCGCACCAGATCGGCGCCGGTCAGGAACGGCATCGCCCTGCGAATCGCGGTCATCGCCTCGATGCTTTCGTTCCAGGCCACCAGAACAGTTTTGGGCCGCCGCATCGGCGCGGCTTTGGCGGGCACCACCAGCACCGGGGCGCGGCCCTCGAACAGGGCGGCTTCGACAATCGGTTCGGCCTCGGCGCGCGTGCCCGGGCCATAAGGCTTGCCCAGCACCACCAGATCGGAAAACCGGGCCTGGCGCGCCACATGGCGGCCGAGGTCCGCGATCTGCGCCACACCGCTGTCGGTGCCATAGGGCACCCCTGCCTGCTGCAGTGCCGCTTGTGCCTGGGCCTCAACCTGTTCAGCCTCTTCCAGGGCACGGGCCAGGGTTTCCTGCAGCACCAAGGCATTGGCGCCTGCGTAATAATATCCTGTCTGAGTGCGGTCGACACCAAGGCAGAGCGCATCGGCATGGGCGCCGAAGTCTTCGGCCAGGGCCGTAATCTGCGCCAAAGGCGCCGCAGCCGTTTCTGCAGCTGTGAGAATGGTAAGCATGGACTTGTAGGACATTGGCACCTCTCGTCAGATGATGCGGCGCAGCCCGGACAGCTGCGGTGCAGAGAATTTCGATACACAGGCAGAAGTGTCACATGTTGCTCGAAGATGTCTTGATGCAGATCAAGGCAGCGAAGATGCGGCGTCTGCATGAAGGGCGCGGTCTAATAACGTCCCCGTATCGGCAGGATTCGCGGGGGCATGGTGAAGGGACGCAAGATGTCTAACTATATCAAGCTGATAGCGCTTGGTCTGGTCACGCTGTTTGCGATGATCGGTTCCAATTACGCGCGGGATCTGGCTTACCAGGTGCATGCGATCATCGTGATGATGGTGGCCGGCGGCCTGTTCCTTTATACTTTGCGCCAGACCAACGAGCCGGAACCGGCAGTTGCTGGCCTGGAAAATGAGTATTTCGACAGCGTGATCCGCGCTGGTGCAATTGCCACCGCTGCCTGGGGCGTGGTCGGGTTTCTGGCCGGGACCTTCATTGCGTTCCAACTGGCCTTTCCGGCGCTGAATTTCGAGTGGGCGCAGGGCTTTGCCAATTTCGGCCGCCTGCGTCCGCTGCACACTTCGGCAGTGATCTTTGCCTTTGGCGGCAACGCGCTGATCGCGACCTCCTTTTATGTTGTGCAGCGGACCAGCGCCGCGCGGCTGTGGGGCGGCAACCTGGCGTGGTTCGTGTTCTGGGGCTATCAGCTGTTCATCGTGCTGGCGGCAACCGGCTATCTGTTCGGCGCCACCCAGTCCAAGGAATATGCCGAGCCGGAATGGCACGTCGACCTGTGGTTGACTGTGGTCTGGGTTGCCTATCTGGCGGTGTTCCTGGGCACCCTCATCAAGCGCAAGGAGCCGCATATCTATGTGGCAAACTGGTTCTACCTGTCCTTCATCGTCACCGTGGCGATGCTGCACCTGATCAACAACATGACCATTCCGGTGTCGATCTGGGGCTCCAAGTCGGTGATCGTGTGGCCGGGCGTGCAGGATGCGATGATCCAGTGGTGGTACGGCCACAACGCCGTGGGCTTCTTCCTGACTGCGGGCTTCCTGGGGATGATGTATTACTTCATCCCGAAACAGGCAGAGCGTCCGGTGTTCAGCTACAAGCTGTCGATCATCCACTTCTGGGCGCTGATCTTCCTTTATATCTGGGCCGGTCCGCACCACCTGCATTACACCGCCCTGCCGGACTGGGCCTCGACCCTGGGCATGGTGATGTCGGTGATCCTGTGGATGCCCAGCTGGGGCGGCATGATCAACGGCCTGATGACCCTGTCAGGCGCCTGGGACAAGCTGCGCACCGACCCGGTGATCCGGATGATGGTGATCTCGGTCGGCTTTTACGGCATGACCACATTCGAGGGCCCGATGATGTCGATCCGCGCGGTGAACTCGCTGTCGCATTACACCGACTGGACCATCGGCCACGTGCATTCCGGCGCTTTGGGCTGGAACGGCATGATCACCTTTGGCGCGCTGTACTATCTGGTGCCGGTGCTGTGGAAGCGCGAGCGACTCTATTCGCTCAACCTGGTCAGCTGGCACTTCTGGCTCGCCACGATCGGTATCGTGCTTTACGCCGCGTCGATGTGGGTGACCGGGATCATGGAAGGCCTGATGTGGCGTGAAGTGGATGCCAACGGCTTCCTGGTGAACTCCTTTGCCGACACCGTGGCCGCGAAGTTCCCGATGTATGTGGTGCGGGGCTTGGGCGGGGTGATGTTCCTGACCGGGGCGATCATCATGTGCTACAACCTGTGGATGACTGTCCGTAAGGCGCCGGCCAAAGAAGCCAGCCTGACGGTTCCGGTCCCGGCTGAATAAGGAGCCAGGCAGCTATGTCCATTATCGACAAACACAAGATCCTCGAGACCAACGCGACCCTGTTGCTGATCTTCAGCTTCCTGGTGGTGACCATCGGCGGGCTGGTGCAGATCACGCCGCTGTTCTACCTGGAAAACACCATCGAGAAGGTGGAGGGCATGCGCCCTTACACCCCGCTGGAGCTCGCTGGCCGCGACATCTACATCCGCGAGGGCTGCTATGTCTGCCACAGCCAGATGATCCGCCCGATGCGGGACGAAGTCGAACGCTACGGCCATTATTCGCTGGCGGCCGAGTCGATGTACGACCGGCCGTTCCAGTGGGGCTCCAAGCGGACCGGGCCGGATCTGGCCCGCGTCGGCGGCCGCTACTCGGACGAGTGGCATGTGGACCACCTGCGCGACCCGCAGGCGGTGGTGCCGGAATCGGTGATGCCGAAATACGGCTTCCTCGAGGAGACGCGCATTGATGGCAGATACATCGGCGATGTGATGGCCACCAACGCGCTGCTGGGCACCCCCTACACGGAGGCGATGGTCGAGGCCGCGCAGGCCGACTTCCGCGCCCAGGCAGATCCCGACAGCGATTATGACGGGCTGCTGGAGCGTTACGGCGAGAAGGTCAACGTGCGCAACTTCGACGGCCAGCCAGGGGTGTCCGAGGCCGATGCGCTGATCGCCTATCTGCAGATGATGGGCACGCTGGTCGATTTCTCGACCTTCACCCCGGACGCAAGCCGGTAACGGAGGCAAAGATGGAATTCTATACGCTCCTCAGGCAATTCGCGGACAGCTGGATGCTGCTGTTTCTGTTCACCTTCTTCATCGGTGTCGTGGTCTGGGCGTTCCGCCCGGGCAGCACCAAGGTCTACAAGGACACTGCCGACATCCCGTTCCGGCATGTTGACGCACCGGCGCCCCGGGAAGATGCAGTCAAACCCGCCGGGACCAAGGAGGCGAGGACATGAGCAAGAAACCGCAAAAGTTCGAAGGCGATCCGAACACCACCGGCCATGAGTGGGACGGGATCGAGGAATTCGACAACCCGATGCCGCGCTGGTGGCTGTGGACCTTCTACGCCACCATCATCTGGGGGGTGCTGTACACTGTGGCCTATCCGGCCTGGCCGCTGATCAACGGCGCCACTGCCGGGGTGCTGGGCTGGTCGACCCGGGCTGACGCGGCGGCAGAGATCCTTGCGGTGGAAGAGGCCAACGCGCCGGTCAATGCCAAGCTGGAAGCGGCTGATCTGACAGCCATAGCAGGGGATGCCGGGCTGAACGCCTATGCGGTGTCGGCGGGGTCTGCCGTCTTCAAGACCTGGTGCGCCCAGTGCCACGGCTCTGGTGCGGCGGGTGCCAAGGGCTATCCGAACCTGCTGGATGACGACTGGCTGTGGGGCGGTTCGGTGGAGGAGATCCACGCCACCATCACCCACGGCATCCGCAATGAGGACAGCGATGATGCGCGCTATTCCGAAATGCCCGCCTTTGGCCGCGACGAACTGCTTGAGAAAGAAGAGATCTCTCAGGTGGTGAACTACGTGATGTCGCTGTCGGGTGAAGCGCAGGATGGGTCCCAGGTTGCGGCCGGATCGGTTGTCTTTGCCGACAACTGCGCCTCCTGCCACGCCGGGGACGGCACCGGCGACCGCAGCCAGGGCGCGCCGAACCTGGCCGATGCGATCTGGCTGTACGGCGGCGATTACGCCAGCCTGACCGAGACCGTGACCAATGCGCGCTATGGCGTGATGCCGGCCTGGAACAGCCGCCTGACCGAGGCGCAGATCCGGGCGGTCTCGGCCTATGTGCATCAGCTGGGCGGCGGCGAATAAGCCGGAGCCGGTTTTGCAAGAACTGCGAAAGGGCTGCCCTGCGGGCGGCCCTTTTTCATAGGTGAGTCTCCCGGGGGTTGATCGAAGTTCGGTCTTTCGGCATCGTTCGCATTATTTGATCAAATTATTGCGAGGGCTGGATATGGGTGGTGAACACATAGGATTGGAGCAGGCGGTTGCGGCCAATCGCCGTGCCTGGGACGATTCGGCGCGGCTGCATCAGGGCAATGCTCTGTGGCAGGAACTGACCGCGGGATTTGCCCGGAGCGGGTATTCGGCGTTTGACGCAACGATGACCCGGACGCTGGAAGGGCTTGAGCTTCAGGGGCTTTCAGGGGTTCAGGTCGGTTGCAACAATGGACGCGAGACGCTGTCTCTGGCCGCCTTCGGAGCAGAGCGCTGCCTGGGGATAGATCATTCGGCGGAGTTCCTGAAGCAGGCGGCGATCCTGAAAGGCATCGCCCGATCAGACTGTGAATTCCTATGCGCAGATATCTATGATCTGCCATCCGGCATCCGATGCGATTTTGATTTTGCCGTGATCACCATCGGCGTGCTGAACTGGATGCCCGACCTGGGCCGGTTTTTTCAGGCGGTGGCCGGGCTTTTGCGGCCGGGCGGGCGGCTGGTGATTTACGAAACGCACCCGGTGCTGGAGATGTTCGAGCCAACATCGAAACAGCCGCATCTGCCGGCCTATTCCTATTTCAGCGAGGCGCCGGCGGTGGTGAAGCAGGCAATCACCTATGACGGAAGCAAACAATCCGCATCGCCGTCTTACTGGTTCAGCTATAAGATGAGCGATATCGTAATGGGGCTGATCCATGCCGGGATGGATATCACCCGGTTCGAGGAATTTCCGCATTCCAACCGGGAAGCAGAGTTCGAGGTCTACCAGAACCGGCAGGCGCAGTTGCCGATGAGTTTTACAATGGTAGCAGGCAAGACAGCGAAATGACGTGCCGCAGGCGGGTACAGGCCTCAGCCCATCGAAGTTTTCGAGCTGCGCGCGCGGGCGCGGGCGGCGTCGGTGTTGGCGCTCCACCAGGCGATGCCGCCCCACAGCAGCACGTAGAAAACGCCGGTTCCCAGCACCAGTTCGCCGGGGAAGGGGCCGATGTCGGCCCGGTCCAGCGCCTGCTGCCAGGATTGCACCCCGGCGGGATGCACCGCCAGCTTGCCGCCATAGGCCATTGACTGGATCAGCAGGATCCAGAAGTAATTGCGCCGGATCCGCCGCCCGATCGCGGTCATCACGCCGACATGGTATTCGGGGCGCAGATAGTCGGCGGCCAGCACATCCTGCCAGTGCTTTTCCAGATGCAGATCGCCCTCGATCAGCATCGGGGTGTAGAAATGCGTTTCCATCCAGCGGGCGCGGGCGCGGAACACATTGAAATAGCGGTAGCGGCGGGCTTCCAGCATCAAGAAGAAGATGATCAGCACCCCCACCAGGATCAGCGGCAGCGGCGAGGCGTTGGGCGAGGAAAAGGAAATCGACAGAGCCACGCCCAGAGTGACCACCGACCAGTTGGTGGTGGTGTCCAGGCGGGTGCGCCAGACCGTGCTGCGGTAAATCTCCCCCCGGTACAAATGCGCCAGGGCGCCGATTTCGGCCGAGGTCAGCGGTGCGCGGTTTTCGGCGGCTGTCTGCTCAGTCTTTGCTGTTTCCATAAAGGCGAGCGTAGGATTTTTACCGGAACCGGGCAAATATTTTACGCAACTTTGATCGCTGTCAAATTTTGCCGGCGGCAAACCGGATAAAACCGCAGATGACAGAGATTGCTGCTGGGCAGATCAGCCCGCCTGGGCAGCATGATACCCCGCAAGGCCGACGTGCAGGCTGAACGGGTCATGCGCCGGTTTTCCGATCTGTTCGCGCGTTTCCTGGAAAACCGGCGCTTTTTCTGTCTTCCCGTGTGGGCAGGGGGCAGGGGTCAGATGCTCTGGGGAGGGCTGCAGCGCGTTTTCGGCGGTTTGGCAGCCAGCCAGCGCATCAGCCGGGTGACCCTGCCTGCAGGGCGCGGCAGGGGGGCGGGCGCAGGCAGATTCCGCAGCCTTGCACCGTCCTGCCGCGTGGCGGCCATCATCGAGCGGGCGTAGATATCAATCAGCATTTCAGTGCCTCCTATCCGGCGTCTGGGAATATGCTTGCCGGAAACGGTGATTCTTGCGAGTTAAGAAAAATCGCTTCATGTAAGGCAGGGTTACATATGGATTGGCTGAACATGCCGCCATTGACAGCGCTAAGGGCCTTTTCTGCCTTTGCCGGGACAGGAAATGTGGTGCAGGCGGGGGCAGCTTTGAATGTCAGCCACGCCGCCATCAGCCAGCAGCTGCGCGGACTGGAGGCGCATCTGGGGGCTGCGCTGCTGGACCGCAGCGGCAGGGCGCTGGCGCTGACAGCGGACGGGGAGCATCTGGCCCGTGCGCTGCATCTGGGGTTCGGCGCGATCGAGGCGGCGGTGCAGGAGATCTCTGCCGCGGGGGCCGCCCGGCCGCTGCATGTGACCTGCACGCCGATGTTTGCCGCGCACTGGCTGATGCCGCGGCTGGCCGGGTTCCAGACGGAGCATCCGGAGATCGATCTGGTGCTGGATCCGCGCGGCGAGATTGCCGAGCTGAAGCCGGGCGGGATCGACATCGCCATCCGCTACGGCGACGGCAACTGGCCGGGGCTGGAGGTGGAGATGCTGCTGCAATCGCCGATGGTGGTGATTGCGGCGGGCAGTCTTCTGGACGGGCGGCAGGTGACCGCCCCGGAGGATTTGCTGGATCTGCCCTGGCTGGAGGAGCTTGGCACCTCGGAGGCTTCGCGCTGGCTGGAATCGCGCGGTGTCACCGGGGTGCTGCGCGGGCCGCGCACCCGGCTGCCCGGAAATCTGCTGATGCAGGCGGTGCGGGCGGGCCAGGGGGTGGCGGTCAGCGTGCGGGAGTTTGTTGCCGAGGATCTGTGCTGCGGGCGGCTGCTGGAGCTGTTCACCGAAGGCGAAGACCGGGGCTACCATATCGCCACCCGCCCCGGTGTGCTGCGCCCGGCGGCGCGGCGGCTGACCGGCTGGCTGCGGCGGCAGCGGGCAGAGCGGTGAATCCGGCGGCCTTCTGACGGAAATCCTCCTTGCAGCGCCGCATCGCTGCGCTGCGGCAACTTGCCTCTAGCGGCGCCAGGCGGACAGGCATAGGTGGCGTGTTGCCTTCACGATGCGCCTGTGCGGGCCGGAAACATGATTGTGCGATGCGCTTTTTGATCCACGTCAATGTTCTGGCACTGCGCGTCTGTGACAACGGCGCGAGACTGCCACAAGACGGAGAGAGTCAGTGAGCGATTCCAATCCAGCCCCCAGCCTGTTCGCCGCCCGGGAGCCGATCTATCCGCGGCGTGTGTCCGGTCCGTTCCGGAACCTGAAATGGTACATCATGGCGGTGACGCTGGGGATCTACTATCTGACACCGTGGATCCGCTGGGACCGCGGGCCATCGTTGCCGGATCAGGCGGTGCTTCTGGATCTGGCGGGCCGCCGGTTCTATTTTTTCTGGATCGAAATCTGGCCGCATGAGTTCTATTTTGTCGCCGGCTTGCTGATCATGGCCGGGCTGGGGCTGTTCCTGTTCACCTCGGCGCTGGGGCGGGTCTGGTGCGGCTATACCTGCCCGCAAACCGTGTGGACCGACCTGTTCATCCTGGTGGAGCGCTGGATCGAGGGCGACCGCAACGCCCGGCTGCGCCTGCACCGGCAGAAGAAGATGGATTTCCGCAAGGCGCGGCTGCGGCTGACCAAATGGGTCTCCTGGTTCGTGATCGGTCTGGCAACCGGTGGCGCCTGGGTGTTCTATTTCGCGGATGCGCCAACGCTGGCCTATGACCTGGTGACGCTGAATGCGCACCCCGTTGCCTATAGCACCATGCTGGTGCTGACCGGCACCACCTTTTTGTTCGGCGGTTTCGCACGCGAGCAGATCTGCATCTACGCCTGCCCGTGGCCGCGCATCCAGGCCGCGATGATGGACGAGGACACGCTGACCGTCGGCTACCGCGACTGGCGCGGCGAGCCGCGCGGCAATCTGAAAAAGGGCCAGGCGGCCGAGGGGCAGGGAGATTGCATCGATTGCATGGCCTGCGTCAATGTCTGCCCGATGGGGATCGACATCCGCGACGGCCAGCAGATGGAATGCATCACCTGTGCGCTGTGCATCGACGCCTGCGATGATGTGATGGCCAGGATCGGCAAGCCGCGCGGACTGATCGACTATATGGCGCTGTCGGACGAGGCGCAGGAGCGCGCAGGCAAGCCGCCCCGGAACATCTGGAAGCACATCCTGCGGCCGCGCACCATCCTGTACACCGCCCTGTGGTCGCTGGTCGGCGCGGGGCTGCTGTTTGCGCTGTTCATCCGCGCCGATATCGAACTGACCGTGGCGCCGGTGCGCAACCCGACCTATGTGACACTGTCCGATGGCGCGATCCGCAACACCTATGATGTGCGGCTGCGCAACAAGCACGGCGAGGAGCGCCCTTTCCAGCTGTCGCTGAAGGGCGACCCGTCGATGCAGATCGCATTGGAGGGCACCGAGGGGGTGACGGTGATGGTGCCCGCCGACACGGCGCTGCTGCAGCGGGTCTATATCGTGGCGCCGAAAGACGCCGCCCCGTCCAGCGCAGGCTCGACTCCGGTGCGTATTTGGGTGGAAGATCTGGACAGCGGCGAACGGGCCCACAAGGACACCAGCTTTAACGGCACGGGGGGCTGAGCCATGGCCAAGCGCGAACGCGAGTTTACCGGCAAGCATGCCCTGATGCTGTTCGGCGGCGCCTTTGCGGTGATCATCGGGGTGAACATTGCCCTTGCGGTGAATGCAGTGCAGACCTTTCCGGGGCTGGAGGTGAAGAACTCCTATGTCGCCAGCCAGGAGTTTGATCAGCGCCGCTCGGCGCAGCAGGCACTGGGCTGGTCGGTCTATGCCTCGTCGCAGGGCGATATTGTCAAGCTGGAGATCACCGATGCCGCGGGCAACCCGGTGGAGGTCGCCGAGCTGAACGCGACGCTGGGCCGGGCGACCCATGTGCAGGACGACCAGCAGCCGGCGTTTATCTTTGACGGAAAGGCCTATGTGGCGCCGGCCGATCTGGGGCCGGGCAACTGGAATATCCGCATGGCGGCGCGGGCCAAGGACGGCACCGCGTTCACCCAGCGGGTGATCCTGCATGTGAAAGGCTGACCCTCATGACCGCGCGGATCCGCCCCACGCTTGCCGCCTGTCCGGCCTGTGTCGCGGCCCCGCATGACGGCGGGGAACAGGCCCCGGCCGAGGCGCGGCTGGCGCTGTCCTTGCCCGGCATCCACTGCCAGGCCTGTATTTCCGCGGTGGAGCGGGAGTTGAACGGGCACCCCGGTATCCATTCGGCGCGGGTCAATCTGACGCTGAAACGCGCGTTGATCGAGGCCGAGCCGGACCTGCGGGCGGCGGACTTGATCCCGGTGCTGGAAAGCATCGGATATGAGGCACATGAGCTGGACTTGGCGGCGCTGGCGGCAACACAGAACGACAAGGCGGGGCGTGACCTGCTGATGCGGCTGGCGGTGGCGGGTTTTGCCTCGATGAATGTGATGCTGCTGTCGGTCTCGGTCTGGTCCGGGGCCTCGGATGCGACGCGGGACATGTTCCATTGGATCTCTGCCGCGATCGCCTTTCCAGCCATCATCTTTGCCGCCCAGCCGTTTTTTCGTAACGCCTGGAGCGCCTTGCGGGTGGGGCGGTTGAACATGGATGTGCCGATTGCGCTGGCGCTGGTATTGGCGCTGGCTACCTCGCTGTGGGAGACGTCGCTGTCGGGCGAACACGCCTATTTCGATGCTGCGCTGACACTGACGTTCTTCCTGCTGGCGGGCCGCTATCTGGACTACCGCACCCGTGCGGTGGCGCGCTCCGCCGCCGAGGAGCTGGCGGCGCTGGAAGTGCCGCGGGCGATCCGGCTGCTGGATGACAAGGAACACGAGGTGCCGGTGGCGGATCTGGCGATTGGCGATCTGATCCTGGTGCGCCCTGGCGGGCGGATGCCGGTGGATGGCGAGATCGTGTCAGGCCAGTCGGAGCTCGACCGCTCGCTGCTGACCGGGGAAACGCTGCCGGTGTTTGCAGCGCCTGGTCTGGCGGTCTCTGCCGGGGAGGTGAACCTTACTGGCCCGCTGACCATCCGGACAACGGCAGTGGGCGAGGATACCTCGCTGCACCGGATGGCCGATCTGGTGGCCATCGCCGAGTCGGGGCGGTCGCGCTATACTTCGCTCGCCGACAGTGCCGCCAAGCTATACGCACCCGGTGTGCATATCCTGTCGGCGCTGGCCTTTGCCGGCTGGTATCTGTGGACGTTCGACATCCGCATGGCGCTGAACATCGCCGCGGCGGTGCTGATCATCACCTGCCCCTGCGCGCTGGGCCTTGCGGTGCCTGCGGTGACCACCGCCGCCTCCGGCCGGCTGTTCAGACGGGGCATGCTGATCAAACACGCCACCGCGCTGGAGCGGCTGGCGGAGGTCGATACGGTGGTGTTTGACAAGACCGGGACGCTGACCGCCGGCACGCCGGAGGTCACCAATCTGGGCGGGCACGCCCGCGCGGATCTGGAGATCGCGCTGGCCCTGGCCGAAGGCTCTTCGCATCCGCTGTCAGTGGCGCTGGCCGGCGCAGCCCGCGACGCCGGGGTCTCTGCTGCCCAGGTGCAGAAGGTGGCTGAGGTGCCTGGCTATGGCACCGAAGGCCTGTTCCGCGGCCGGCCCGTGCGGCTGGGCCGGGCGGCCTGGGCCGGCGCACAGCAGGGCAGCCAGACGGCGGCCTGGCTCGACAGCGGGGCAGGGGAGGCCAAGGCGTTTTTGTTCACCGATGCCTTGCGTCCCGGTGCCGCGGAGGCGGTGCAGGCGCTGCAGGAGGCCGGCAAGGAAGTGCTTCTGGTCTCCGGCGACACCGCCGGTGCGGTGGAGGATCTGGCCGGGCGGCTGGGCATCAGCAACTGGGTGGCCGAGGCGCTGCCGGCTGACAAATGCGCCCGTGTGCAGATGCTGACAGCGCAAGGCAGAAAAGTTCTGATGGTGGGCGATGGGCTGAATGACACCGCGGCGCTGACAGCGGCGCATGTGTCGATCTCCCCCGCATCGGCGCTGGATGCGGCACGGGTGGCCTCGGATATCGTTCTGCTGGGGCAGGATCTTTCGCCGATTGCCGAGGCCTGCGGCGTGGCGCAAAAGGCGACCCGCCGGATCCGCGAGAACTTCCGCATTGCCACGCTCTACAACGTGATTGCGGTGCCGCTGGCGATTGCCGGGCTGGCGACGCCCTTGATTGCGGCGCTGGCGATGTCTACCTCTTCCATAAGCGTCTCCCTCAATGCGCTGCGGCTGCGATAAGCCGGCGCCTGCCAAAGCGGACCTGAAGCCATGAGCGTCCTTGCCTATCTGATCCCGATTTCGCTGATCCTCGGCTCGGTGGGGCTGGCGGCCTTTATCTACACCGTGCGCAGCAACCAGTATGACGACCCGGAAGGCGACTCCCGCCGCATCCTGAGCGATGAGTGGGACGACAAGCCAAAGCCCTGAGATCCTGTCCGGAAACAAAGCTCTCCCGCCCCCGCAGCTGCGCTGGCTGGCGCCAGAGCCCCTTGGCGGCGTTGGGGGGGGGGGGGGGGGGGGGGGGGGGGGGGGCACACAAAAAGGGGAGAGGTTTTTTGGAAGGAAAAGAGAAAAGGGGGGCCTACCCCCACCCCCCTTGGTTTCTTTTGGCCTCGCCCCCGCCCCTGCCTCTCCCCCACGCCCAACGGGAGGAAGTCTTTTTGCAAGAAAGACTGACGACGGGCGGGAGCGGCTGATGGGCGGCATGTTTCCGGCACGAAGGTGGCATCCGGCATGGAAAAGGCGCCGCGGGGGCGCCTTTAGTATGGTTTGCTGTACCGTTGCAGGGTTTTGACCCCGGCTCAGGACGGGCCGATCGGTTTGCAGGTCACGTTGCGGGCGTTCAGGCGGCGGCAGGCCAGTTCCGCCTGCTCCTGGCTCATGCCGAGGAAATTGGCTTCGAACCCGCGGCGGGTCTTGGCCACCTTGCGCAGCGACCCGTCCAGCGTTTCCAGCTCCGACATCGCGGTGCGCAGCAGCACCTTTTCGGCTTGGTAGCGGTTGGTGTAGAGGCCAACATTGACGCCCCAGTAACGGCCGCCGGAAGTGGAGAGACGGGTCACAACCACCGGCTCCGGTTCGGGTGAGGCGGCCGCATCGGCCAGGCTGGCCGGGCGGGCTGCGGGCCGCAGGCCGGTGAAGGGCGCCTGTTGCACCGCAGCGATGACCGTGGCTGTTGCGGGCCGGGCTGCCGGCGCGGGTTCTGCCTCTGCTTCGGCGAGGGCAACGGCGATGCTGTTGCGGATGGCCTCCCCCTGCAGCGCGCCTGCGGCGCTGACGGTCTGGACATTTTCAATCTTTCCGGTTTGGTCGGCAGCTTCAGCAGGTGACGCGTCCTTGGCGGGCGGTGTCTGCAGCGCTTCTTCAAGTGCGGCCACCAGCACCGGCGACTCGCTGAGGCCCGGGCGCGTCCTGGGCCGCAAACTGGTGTTGACCTGGCCGCTGACCCGGATGGTCTTGCCTGCAGCGCCTTCGCTGCTGCTGCCCCCTGCGTCCGCTATGACCACGCCGGTGCCTTGGTAGGCGGGCCGCTGCGGCTTGCGCAGGGCCGCCCGCGTCGGCGCACGGCGGAAGCCGAGGTCCAGCAGTTCCGCCACTTTGGCATTGCGGGCGGTGGAGGATGTGCCGCCGAACACCGTTGCGATGATCCGTTCGTTGCCGCGTTTGGCCGAGGCCACCAGATTGGAGCCGGCGGCGCGGGTATAGCCGGTCTTGATCCCGTCGGCGCCGCGGTAGCTGGCCAGCAGGCGGCGGTTGGTATTGGGCACTTCGCGCACGCCGGCATTGGTGGTGCGGCGCGAGAACAGGTTGTAATATTCGGGGTAGTCATAAAGCAGATGCCGCCCCAGTGTGGTCATGTCGCGGGCCGTCGACAGATGCCCGCTGGCAGTCAGGCCATGCGCGTTCTTAAAGGTTGTGCGGCTCATCCCCAGCGCCCTGGCGGTGCGGTTCATGCGGCGGGCAAAGGCGGCCTCGGAGCCGGACAGCGTCTCGCCGATGGCGGTCGCGGCGTCATTGGCGGATTTCACGGCTGCAGCGCGGATCAGGTAGCGGAAGGCAATCCGCTGGCCGGAGCGCAGGCCCAGTTTCGAGGGCGGCTCAGCGGCGGCGTTGCGGCTGATCTTAACTTTGGTATCAAGCGAGATTTCGCCGTTCCGCACCGCTTCGAAGGCGATGTAAAGGGTCATCATCTTGGTCAGGGATGCCGGGTGAAGACGGGTGTCGGCATTGCGCGAATGCAGCACCTCGCCGGTCCGGGAATCAATCACCATCGCCGCATAGGGTGCCGCAGCAGCCCGGTGCGGCTGGAGAGCCAGCACAATTGCTGCAATAAGAAAAACCGCGGCTGCCCATAGGAACCGGGTACGGAAATACCGGCCTGACGCCGGATTGACCTGCGTGATCACTGCCATGTTTGCCTCATGCCGCCGGTTTTCCGGCTGACGATTTTGCCTGTGAGCAAAAGCCTACCATAAGGTTGCCAAGGAATAAACCGCGGCGACAGGGGCTGCTGAGCACTACGCCCGCTGTTCTGCCGGCATCTTGTGGGGGTGCCGGAAGGTGCCGCAAGATGCAGTAAGTGCTAACAAAAGGTTACCGAAAAAAGTTGAGTTTTCCCGATTGCAGAGCAGCCGATTTCCTGTCCCGCGGCCCTATACGCCGGGACTGCGCCGTTAAACCGCGTGAAAATTGGTCACGTAGAAGGGGGGGGAATAGCTGAGGCCGAGGGAGAATTTGCAGGGCTGGGACAACCGCGCCTTGATCAGGGATTCGAGATCCGCCAGCAGGGCGCGGGAAAATGCCGCGTCCCGATGCGGCTTGGCCAGCAGGGCCACAGTGATGGCGATATGGCTGTGGTGAAACTGCTCTGCCGGATAGGCCCGGCCCTTGCAGGCGCCGGCGCCGCTGCTGTGTTTCAGGATCACGGTCTCGATTTCGGCCAGGATGGATTTGGCGTCGAATTCCAGATCGCTGGAGAATTTCAGTTCGGCGTGCGGCATCTTCCGGCGTCTCCCAAGGCTGTGCGGGTGCTGTTATGCCATTGCCGGTGCGATGAAAAGCGTGCCGCCCCAGGGTTTAGGGCTGCGCCGGAAATCAAACGGGGGGCTGTGACTGTCAGCCAAGCTGCTCCACCAAATCCGCCAGCCCGCCCAGATCGGCGATCTCGGTATAGCGGGAGCTGTGTTCGGGGGCTTCGGCATGCTCCACCTCCCAGACCAGCCCGTGCGGCACATAGGTGCCCCAGCCGCCGGCCTTGATCACCGGCACCACGTCCGAGCGCATTGAGTTGCCGATCATCATTGCCCGCTCAGCGCCGTCGCCGTGACGGCGGAAGATGTCCAGGTAAACCTCCGGTGTTTTCTCCGAGACCACCTCGACCCCGTCGAACAGCTCGCCCAGGCCCGATTGCGCCAGCTTGCGTTCCTGGTCCAGGAGGTCGCCCTTGGTGATCAGCACCACTTTGTACCGGCCGGCAACCGCCTCCACCGCTTCGCGCGCATGGGGCAGCAGTTCGATCGGGTATGACAGCATCATCTGGCCCGCGGTGATCAGTTCTTTGATCACAGCGGCAGGCAGGTGTTCCTGCGTCACCTCGATCGCGGTTTCGATCATTGAGAGCGTGAATCCCTTCACCCCGTAGCCATAGCGCCCCAGATTGCGCTTTTCGGCATCCAGCAGCCGCCGTTCCAGCTGCTGCGGGCCGATGTCGGCGGGGGTGTGATCCATTAGCAATTCGGCGAATCTTTCCTGCGTGACGCGGAAGAACCGTTCGTTGTGCCAAAGGGTATCGTCGGCATCAAAGCCGATTGTTGTCAAATTACGTATCAATCTACGGGTCTCAGACTCTTTTCCTGCACAGTATAGAGGCTATATAAGCCTCACAGGAAAATCCACGCATCAACGGATCAAATTGCTTATGCCGCTGCAGCACATCATGATGACCGACCATTCAGACGACGACACGGAATCCGGCGTCCTGACCAAGACGCGGCCGAAAACCAAGCGGCCGCCGCGCTATAAGGTGCTGCTGCTGAATGACGACTACACGCCGATGGAATTCGTCGTGATGGTGCTGGAACGGTTCTTTGGCATGACCCACGCGCAGGCGTTCGAGATCATGCTGACAGTGCATAAGAAAGGCGTTGCCGTGGTTGGCGTGTTCAGCCATGAGGTGGCTGAAACCAAGGTGGGACAGGTGATGGATTTCGCCCGCCGCCACCAGCACCCGCTGCAGTGCACCATGGAAAAAGAAGAATAAAGAGGCTCTTAGATGTCTGTTCGCCTGTCACTGGCCGCCCAATCGGGCGGCTTTGCTGTTCCGCCGGAGGGGCGCATTGCCGTGTTCCACCCGCGCAGCGATCACGATCTTTCGGCCCTGCCCAAGGACCAGCTGCTGATCGTTCAGCCGTTCCGCCCGGACCACGACCATTTTGCCGGCCAAGGCTATGCCTGCACCCCGGTGCTGGAACCGGATGAGGTGCTGGCCGCTGCCGTGGTTTTCATCCCGCGGGCCAAGGCGCTGGCGCGGATGCTGATCGCGCAGGCGGCGGCTGCAACGCAGGGGCAGGTGCTGATTGACGGCGCCAAGATCGAGGGCATTGATTCGGTTCTGAAGGATCTGCGCAAAAGCTGCGCCCCCTCGGCCCCGGTCTCCAAAGCGCATGGCAAGGTGTTCTGGATCGACGGCGGCACCGATCTGTCCGGGTGGCTGCCCGCGGAACCGCAGCAGGTTGAAGGCTTCATCACCGCGCCGGGCGTGTTCTCGGCGGACGGGATCGATCCGGCCTCCCGGATGCTGGCGGCGGCGCTGCCGCAGAAGCTGGGCCGCTGTGTCGCCGATCTGGGGGCGGGCTGGGGATTTCTCTCGTCGGAGGTGCTGAAGCGCGAGGGTGTCGAGGAGCTGCATCTGGCCGAGGCCGATTACCATGCGCTGGCCTGCGCGCGGCGGAATGCGGCGGACAGCCGGGCGCAGTTTCATTGGGCCGACGCGCGGACATGGAAGGCGCCGGGCCCTGTGAACACCGTGGTGATGAACCCGCCGTTCCACACCACCCGCACGGCGGAACCGTCACTGGGCCAGGCCTTCATCGGCGCGGCGGCGGCCATGCTGGCGCCTTCCGGCAGCCTGTGGATGGTGGCCAACCGGCATCTGCCCTATGAGGTGGTGCTGGGCGAACGCTTTGCCCAGGTGCGCGAGGAGGGCGGCGACAACCGCTTCAAGATTCTGCACGCCGCCCGGCCGAAACGCCGGCGCAAGTAACTGCGCGCCGGGCGCAATGCCGGTTTTCAAACCGGCAGGCACGGTCTAACGTGCGGCCCAGATTGCCCCAGGGGAGTGCCCTTTCATGTCTTTTTCGATTTCCGGCAAGACCGCCATCGTGACCGGCGCCTCGAGCGGCATCGGCCTGGCGATCGGCAAGCAGTTTGCTGATGCCGGCGCCAATGTGATGTTCGCCGACACCCATGAGGAGCAGCTGGTGGCCGAGCTGGGCGAGCAGGCGGAGGAAAGCAATATCCGCTATTTCGCAGGCGATCTGCGCGAGCGGCTGACCATTGCCAACCTGCTGTCGGCCACCATCGACGCGTTTGACGGGGTGGACATCCTGGTGAACGGCGCGCGCCAGATGGTGGCAACAGATCCGCTGGACCCCGCCGATGACACCCTGGACCAGCTGCTGATGGAAAGCCTGCTGCCCGCTGTGCGCCTGTCGCAGCAGGTGGCCAAGCGGATGATCCGGCAGGGTGAGGAAGACGAGAACAGCAGCGGCTCGCTGGGCAGCATCATCAACCTGTCCTCCATTGCCGCGCGCCGTACCCACCCCGGGCTGATGGCCTATTCGGTGGCCTCAGCCGCGCTGGATCAGGCGACCCGGTCCCTGTCGGTGGCGCTGGCGCCGTACAAGATCCGGGTGAACTCGATTGCTTTCGGATCGGTGATGAGCGCGTCGATGCGGACGACCCTGAAGGACAATCGCAGCTACCGCGAGGATATCGAGGCGCATACGCCGCTGGGCCGTATCGCCTCGCCCACTGAATTGACCGAGACGGCGCAGTATCTGGCCTCCGACGCCTCTGGTTTCATGACCGGCCAGGTGCTGACGCTGGACGGCGGCCGCACGCTGCTGGATCCGGTGGCGGCACCAGTCCACTGATTGGAAAGACCCCGAATGACTGCTGAGATGAAAGACGAGAAGGTCCGGGCTGCAGCCTGGTTCCGGGAGCTGCGCGGTCAGATCGTTGCGGCCTTTGAGGGGCTGGAGGACAGCCACGGCGCAGGCCCGTTTGCAGACATGGAGGCGGGCCGGTTTGAAGTGACGGAAACCAAGCGCAGCGCGGAGGATGGCGCGGACGCGGGCGGCGGGCTGATGAGCGTGATGCGCGGCGGCCGGGTGTTTGAAAAAGTCGGCGTCAATATTTCCGAAGTTTACGGCACCCTGGGCGAACGGGCGCAGAATGCGATGGCGGCGCGCAAGGGCATTCCGGGGATGAAGGACGATCCGCGGTTCTGGGCTTCGGGTATTTCGCTGGTGGCGCATATGCGCAATCCGCATGTGCCGGCGGTGCATATGAACACCCGGATGTTCTGGACCCCGCACACCTGGTGGTTCGGCGGCGGCTCGGATCTGAACCCCTGCATCGAATACGATGAGGACACCGCGCATTTCCATGCCACGCAGAAGCAGCACCTGGATCCGCATGGGGCGGACCAGTACCCGCGGCTGAAAGCATGGGCGGACGAGTATTTCTACATCCCCCACCGCAAGCGCGCCCGCGGGGTGGGCGGGATCTTTATGGATGACCGGAACACCGGCGACTGGGCGGCGGATTTTGCGCTGACCCAGAACATCGGCCGCGCCTTTCTGCCGGCCTTTGTGCCGCTGGTGGAAAAGCGCCGGGTGCAGGAGTTTGACGAGGCCGACAAGGATGCGCAGCTGATCCACCGCGGGCTCTATGCGGAATACAATCTGGTCTATGACCGCGGTACCAAATTCGGGCTGGAGACCGGCCATGACGCCAACGCCGTGCTGATGAGCCTGCCGCCTTTGGCCAAATGGGTCTGAGATTGCTGCAACCGTGACATTGCGAACGCGCCGCCCCGATGCGGCGCGTTTTTTCTCCCGGCGGATTTATGCTGATTTACCGCCGCCGGCCGCGACTTTGCGCCTGCCTGCGCTAGAGTGAATTGCAGCTGCCAAACGACAAGAGCAGCTGATAACAGGTCGAGGCAGGGAGCAGATCACATGCGCAGACTGGTTCTGGGGATTCTGGCAATGGCATTGGCAGCGGGGTGCGGCAGGCCGGCCGAGAGGGCGGTGGCCGTGCCGGAAGTCACCCGCACCGAGCCTGCCAATGCGCGGCTGTCCGGGCTGCGGACCTATCCCCGGTTCGGCGACCGTGACCCGCATGATTGGGAGGGCCGCAAGCCCTGGTCCTATCCGGTTCACGGCATCGATGTCTCCCGCTATCAGGGCGATATCGACTGGCGCAAAGTCCGCCGTTCGGGCGTGTCTTTTGCCTATATCAAGGCGACTGAGGGCGGCGACCACACCGACGCCATGTTCCGCGGCAACTGGCGCAGCGCGGGTGCTGCGGGGCTGAAACGCGGCGCCTATCACTATTATTATTTCTGCCGCCCTGCCGCCGAGCAGGCGCGCTGGTTCATCCGCAACGTGCCAAAGGATGCAAACGCGCTGCCGCCCGTGCTGGACATGGAGTGGAACCACCGCTCCCGCACCTGCAGAACCCGGCCCGGCGGCGCCAAGGTGCGGTCCGAGGCGCGAAAGTTCCTGAATATCCTGGAGCGCCACTACGGCAAGCGCCCGGTGGTCTACACGACGGTGGATTTCTACCGCGATACCGGCATCGGGAGCCTCGGCGGCACCGAGTTCTGGCTGCGTTCGGTCGCAGGCCATCCGCGCAAGGTCTACCCGGGCGAAAGCTGGAGCTTCTGGCAGTATTCCGGCACCGGTGAGGTGCCGGGGGTGGCGGGCGACGTGGATCTTAACACCTTCCGCGGCAGCCCGGAGGCCTGGCTGAGGTGGTCAGGGCAGATCTGACGCAGGGAACAGGGGGGGCTTTGCCCCCACTGCCTGGCCGGGCGCCGGCCCCCCAGAGTATTTGCAAACCAGAAAGAAGCCCGGTTGTTCGGGCTGAAAATATCCCGCAGCGGCAGGCGGGGCCTTGCAAGAGGTGTATTCAGAGGGCCGGCTCAGGCTCTCCAGTCGAAGAAGCCCGGGCCGGCCTGCTTCAGCAGCTTCGCCGCCATCTCGCGGCCGAGTTCCGCACCGTCTTCGACCGGACAAGTCTGATCGCCGCTGATCGCTTCCGAACCGTCCAGGCGCAGCACCTCGCCGCGCAGGCGCAGGGTCGTGCCGTCGAGTTCCGCCAAGCCCGCAATCGGGGTTTCGCAGGAGCCGTCGAGCGCCGCCAGGAAGGCGCGTTCAGCGGCCAGCCGCTGGCCGGTTTCGCTGTGGTGGATTGCTGACAGCATCTCTGCTGCGCGGCTGTCGTCAGCTCGGCGCTCGATGCCGATGGCGCCCTGGGACACGGCGGGCAGCATGTCGTTCGTTTCGATCGGAGTGGCCGGCACACCGTCCATTGCCAGCCGGTTGAGACCGGCCATCGCCAGGAAGGTGCATTCGGCAACGCCCTCGGCCAGTTTACCCAGCCGGGTCTGCACATTGCCGCGGAAGTCCACCACTTTCAGGCCGGGACGCCGGTTCAGCAGCTGTGCGCGGCGGCGCAGGGAAGAGGTGCCGACCACCGCGCCCTCGGCCAGGTCGTGCAGCGAGGTCAGCGACGGGGAGATAAACGCGTCGCGCACATCCTCGCGCGGCAGATAAGTGTCCAGCGCCAGTGCCGCCGGCTGCAGCACCGGCATGTCCTTCATCGAATGCACCGCAATGTCGATACTGCCTGCCAGCAGGGCCTCTTCCACCTCCTTGGTGAACAGCCCCTTGCCGCCCAGTTCCTTCAGCGGCTTGTCGGCCGCGATCAGCGCCTTGTTGTCGCCGGTGGTGGTGATCGGGACAATTTCGAACGCGTCCTGCGGCAGGCCGAAGGCGGCGGCGAGGCGGGAGCGGGTCTCATAAGCCTGGGCCAGCGCCAGCGGCGATCCGCGGGTGCCGATTTTCAGGGGCGAAGCGGGGGAGGGCAGGGTCAGTTTCATGAAAGAAGCCTTAAATCAGATTGCGCGGCGGAGGAAACCGGTTTTTTGCGCTAGTCCCACGGGGGCAGAGCGCCGGCTTTGATATAGAACAAGGCGCACCGGGGCAGGGCGCGGCAGATCGCCCCTGCTCTTGACATTCGGCCGCGCAGGCGTGACCTCAGGGGCGAATGATAGCGAGGATGACATGGCCGGACAAAAGAAGCTGCTGCGTGCATTGGCGGGTGAAAAACAGGATGTGCCGCCGATCTGGATGATGCGCCAGGCGGGCCGCTATTTGCCGGAATACCGCGCGACGCGGGCCGAAGCCGGGGATTTCCTGTCGCTGTGCTACAATCCTGAATTGGCCGCCGAAGTGACCCTGCAGCCGATCCGCCGCTATGGTTTTGATGCGGCGATCCTGTTTGCCGACATCCTGCTGATCCCGCAGGCGCTGGGGGCTGATTTGTGGTTTGTGACCGGCGAAGGCCCGCGGCTGTCGACCATCACCACGGAGAGCGACTTTGCCAAGCTCGGCCCCGCGTGCGATATCCACGAGACCCTGAACCCGATCTATGAGACCGTCCGCATTCTGTCGCGCGAACTGCCGGCTGAGACCCCGCTGATCGGATTTGCCGGCGCGCCCTGGACTGTTGCGACCTATATGATCGCGGGCCGCGGCACCCCCGATCAGGGTCCGGCCCATGCCCTGCGCGAGGAAAACACCGCGCTGTTCGAGGCGCTGCTGGCGCGGATCACCGAGGCGACCATTGATTACCTGTCCAAGCAAATCGAAGCGGGGGCCGAAGTTGTCAAGATCTTCGACAGCTGGGCCGGGTCGCTGAAGGGGGAGGCGTTCCAAAAATATGCGCTGGATCCCTGCCGCCAGATCACCGCGGCGCTGAAGGCGCGCCATCCGGGCATTCCCGTGATCGGCTTCCCGCGGGAAGCGGGCGGGAAATACGCGGGCTTTGCCAAGGCCACCGGAATTGACTGCGTGGCGCTGGACAACTCGGTCGATCCGGCCTGGGCAGCGGCGCATGTGCAGGCGGATGGTTGCGTGCAGGGCAATCTGGCCTCCCGCCATATGGTGACCGGCGGGCAGGATCTGGTGGATGAGACCCGGCGTATTGTCGAAGCCTTTAAAAACGGCCCGCATATCTTTAACCTGGGCCATGGCATCACACCCGATGCCAGCCCGGACAATGTGCAGCTGATGATTGACACGGTCCGCGGCGGCTGAGCGGTTCAGCGGCGGCCCGGCCTTGTGCCGGGCGGCGGTTTCAGGCATCAGCGCTGCAACACGCCCCGCGAATAAGGACTGAACGGTGGATTACGGTAAATCTGGAGCACCCAAAATGGGCAAGAACAAACCTCGTCACGCCGAACATAATGCCAAAGGGACCAAGAAGAACCCGTTTGGCAAGCAAACCGACAAAAGCGAGCTGCTGAAGCGCATGAAGGCGGCCGCCGAGAAAACCAAGACAGAAGACTGAGCTTACGGGCGGCGCAGCTCTGTCAGGATCTCTTCCGTATGCTGGCCGCGTTCGGGGATATCCGGCGGCGTCCATTGCGGCTGATCTGAAAACCGCGGGGCGGGGGCGGCTTGAAGCACGCCCTGCGCCTCGGCCCATGTGCCGCGGCTGTTCATCGGGTGCGCCTGGGCCTCGTCGGGGTTCAGCACCGGTGCCACGCAGGCGTCGGTGCCCACGAAAAGCGCTGCCCAGTGATCACGCGGCTGGCTGGCAAAGACCCCGGCGAGCCTGCCGGTGAGGACAGGCCACAGCGCCGTGTTGAATTGCTCTTGAAAATCCGGGTCATCGGCCAGCTGCAGCTTTTCCAGAAACAGCGCATAGAATTTCGGCTCCAGGCATTGCACCGAGACAAAGCCGCCGCAGGCGCAGGCATAGGTGCGGCTCCAATGCGGCCCGTCGAGCAGGTTTGCACCGCGTTGCGCACCGAAATTGCCCGCCTGGCGGATGCTCATCAAGAGGTTCATCATATGGGCCGAGCCGTCATAGATTGCAGCGTCCACCACGCATCCCTCGCCAGTGGACCTGGCCTTGAGGATGCCGGTCAGCATTCCCGCCACCAGATACAATGCGCCGCCGCCAATGTCGCCGACCAGCGTGGCGGGTGTTTGCGGCACATCGCCCGGGGCGGACGCATACCAAAGCGCACCGGACAGGGCGATGTAATTCAGATCATGCCCTGCGGCATGGGCCAGCGGGCTTACCTGTCCCCAGCCGGTCATGCGGCCATAGACCAGCGCCGGATTGGCCGCGCGGCAGGCATCGGGGCCAAGGCCCAGCCGCTCCATCACGCCGGGGCGGAACCCCTCGATCAGCCCGTCGGCGGTGGCGGCCAGGGCCAGAAACGTTCCGGCATCAGCTGGCTCTTTCAGATCCAGCTCAATTGATCGTTTGCCCCGGTCCAGCAGCGAGCGTTCCGGCATTCCGGGGGGAACGGCGCCGCCCTTGCGATTGACGCAGATCACCTCCGCCCCGAGGTCGGCCAGTGTCATTGCCGCGAAGGGGCCGGGGCCCAGGCCTTCGACCTCCAGAATGCGGATCCCTTGCAGCATTGCGGCCCCTTTCGTGATGGCTGGCTGGATCAGTCTGCGGCGGATCAGCCGCTTCCGGCAAGCTGCTGGCGGAATTTCCGTGGCGGCAGTCCGGTGCCCTTGGCAAAGACCCGGCTGAAATGGGCGGGATCGGTAAAGCCGAGCTCATAGGCGACTTGGGCTGCGGTCAGGTTGGTGTAGATCAGCAGCCGCCGCGCCTCACGCAGGACACGGGCGCGGATCAGGGCCGAGGCAGGCTGGCCGGTGGCCTGATGAGCAATGCGGTTGAGGTGGGTCGCGGAAACCGCCAGCGCGCAAGCGTAGTCCGCCAGCGGGCGGCGCAGGCGGAAGTCGCGCTCCACCAACGCCTCGAACCTGGCAAACAGCGGGCTGGTCCGGGCTTGCGGATCCTCTCCTTGGGCGGCGTCAATGGCGCGGGCCGCCAGCGCGGTAACCGACAGCGCCAGCCCGCGCAGCATCTGCGCGCGGCCAAAGCCCTTGTTTCCGTATTCACGGAACAGACGCGCAGCCAGGCTTTGCAACCCTTCGGGCAAGGGCTGGACGGCAGGCAGATCCAGCGCTGCGCGCAGTCCTTCGCCCGGCGCCAGGCTTTGGTCCAGCAGATCCGAAGCGAGCGTGATCACCCAGCCGCCGGTGCCGTTGCCAAAGCGGAAGCCATGCACCACGCCGCGGGGCACATTGATCAGGCAGGGCGGGGACAGGGTGTGGCTGTTTCCGTCAAGATCCGCCTCTCCCGCACCGCCGGTCAGCACCAGTATCTGGTGCAGCCGGGCATGGCGGTGCGGTCTCAGCTCCCAGTCATACATCTCGGACCGGGCGCGAATGGTTTCCGCATGCAGGACATCGGCAAGTTCAGCGGTCTCGCCAAACAGGTTGTAGGTGTCGATGGGGGGCTGTGAAGGCATGTGCGAAATATACAAGAACTGGCGTGTTGGGTCCATTCGCAAACATGCCCGCGCGGCGCATAATCCACACAGCACGCCTAGGCCGGAAAAATGGGGAACGCATATGTCCACGCATCAGACACAGGTTGTCATCATTGGCGGCGGGCCTTCGGGGCTGCTGCTGTCGCAGCTGCTTGATCGCAGAGGAATCCGCTCGATCGTGCTGGAAAAACACACACGGGAGTATGTGCTGGGCCGGATCCGGGCAGGGGTGCTGGAACATGGTTTCGTCAATCTGATGCGCGAGGCGGGCTGCAGCGGGCGGATGGACAGCGAAGGGGAGCTCCACGCAGGGTTCCATATTGCCCATCAGGGGCGGTTGGACCGGATCGACCTGGCAAAGCATACCGGCGGTGAGACGGTGATGGTCTACGGTCAGACCGAAGTGACCCGCGATCTATACGAGGCGCGCGACGCGATGGACGGGGTGATCCTGCACGATGTGCAGAATGTGCAGCCGCATGGGCTGAAGGACGCGCGCCCCTATGTGACCTGGGAGCAGGATGGCGCGGCCCATCGGGCAGATTGCGATTTCATCGTCGGGGCCGACGGCTTTCACGGGGTCAGCCGCAAATCCATCCCGGCGGAGGTGCTGAGAGAATACGAGAAGGTCTATCCGTTTGGCTGGCTTGGGGTTCTGTCGGAAACGCCGCCGGTGGCGGAAGAGCTGATCTATGCCCGCCATGACCGGGGATTTGCCTTATGCTCGCTGCGCAGCCGGGTGCTGAGCCGCTATTACATCCAGGTGCCGCTGACCGACCGGGCAGAGGATTGGAGCGACGCAGCCTTCTGGGCGGAGCTGAAGCGCCGGCTGCCGGAGCAGGTGGCCGGGCAGTTGGAAACCGGTCCGTCGATTGAGAAATCCATCGCGCCATTGCGCAGTTTCGTGGCGGAGCCGATGCGGTACGGCAATCTGTTCCTGGCGGGCGACGCCGCCCATATCGTGCCGCCGACAGGCGCCAAGGGGCTGAATTCCGCGGCCTCGGACATTTACTATCTCTATCACGGCTTCCAGGACCACTATCTGCAGGGCGACAGCAGCGGGCTGGACGGCTATTCCGGGAAAGCATTGGCACGGGTCTGGAAAGCGGAGCGTTTCAGCTGGTGGATGACCAATCTGCTGCATCGGTTCCCGCAAGGAACCGAGACCGATCTGCGGTTGCAGCGGGCGGATCTGGACTACTTGTTTTCCTCGGCGGCGGCGCGGGCCTCGCTGGCAGAGAATTATGTGGGCCTGCCGTATTGACGTAGCGCCTGCCATTGCCTTGCATTCATAGATGCCAGTCAAAATGTTGAACCGGGCAGCGCTGACGTGCGCAGCCCGGCTCAACGCAGCCCAAGTTTGGGCGTCATCCGACCGCCAGGGCCGGGGCGGGAGCGCCCCAGGCGACGGTCAGTTTGCTGCGGTTGCCGCGCGGGGTTTCAGCCAGATCCACCAGCGCAGCCCCGAAGTCGGCAAAGGAAATCTGTGAGTTACCGTCTTCATCCACCACCAGCGTGTCGATGCCGAAACGATAACGGCCGGTGGCCGGACCTTCGGTCAGGATTGCGGGCGGGCGCAGGCAGCTCCAATTGGCAGAGACGGTGGTCTCCAGCAGGGCGTCCTGTTCGGCACAAGCCTCGGCAATAGGCCGGACGCTGGCGGGCAGGAAGCCGGGTGCTGTCAGCACCGTGTGGCCGCTGTCATCGGCCAGCTTCAGCGTTGCCGCGCCGCCGGTGACCAGAGCCGGGATGCCCGCCTGCTGCGCCGCCTCCAGCGCCGCATGGGTCAGCGGCACCAGATCAGCCTCGCGGCCTGCGGGCGGGCGCAGGGCGCTGATAATCAGGTCATGACCCTGCGCCGCCACCGCTGCGGCTTGCGGGTCGGCCAGCAGATCCAGCGGGCAGGGCGTGACCAGCGGGCTGATCTTTGCCAGCGCCTGCGGTTTGCGCGCTGCCGCGGTGACCTGATGACCGCGTGCCACCGCTGCGCGCAGGGCTGCGCCGCCAACGTCGCCAGTGGCGCCAAGGATGAGGATTTTCATCGGATGCTTCCTATTGCTTATCTTGATGTCGAGATAGGGGGTATTAATCTTGACGTCAAGATAAAATTCCCCGTGGGGCCTGCCGTTGGTTTTGACAGATGGCTTGGCAGGCTGCTGCCGGGCGGCTAGGTCTGGAAGGCAACGAGATAACGCCAGGGAGGCCAAGCCATGCAGATGACTGACCAGAAGGAAATCGCCGCCGATCCCGCCACGGTATACGCCGCGCTTTTGGACCCGGAAGTTCTGAAAGCCTGCGTGCCCGGTGCGCAGGAGGTGACCGGCACGCCCGAAGAGGGATTTGAGGCCAAGGTCACGCAAAAGGTCGGCCCGGTGAAGGCCACCTTCAAGGGCCAGGTCAGCCTGTCGGATCTGGTGGAGAATGAAACGCTGACCATTTCCGGTGAAGGCAAGGGCGGTGCGGCAGGTTTTGCCAAGGGCGGGGCGGTGGTGACGCTGGCGCCATCGGAAACCGGCACGCTGTTGTCTTATGAGGTGGAGGCCAAGGTCGGCGGCAAGCTGGCACAGCTTGGCAGCCGCATCATCGACGGCTTTGCCAAGAAGATGGCCGATCAGTTTTTTGCCAATCTCCAGGCGCATCTGGCGCCGGAGGAGGCGGGCGCGGATGATGGTCCGCAGGAAGAGGGCGGAAAGAAGGGCTGGTTCAGCAAGGTAACTGGCCGCGGCTGAGCCAGCCTGCCCCCCCTGCGCAGGTGCACAGGCGCGTCTGCAAGGCGGGGGCTGGCAGAGGCGGCAGGCCGCCGTTAGGGTGGCCGCGATTTCAGAACATGCCGGAGGCACCATGGCGTCCATTCTGTCCATCCGCGATCTGCGCAAGGTCTATGACGGCGGTTTCGAGGCGCTGAAAGGCGTTTCGCTTGATATTGAGGAAGGTGAGATCCTGGCTCTGCTCGGCCCCAATGGGGCTGGCAAGACCACTCTGATTTCAACAATTTGCGGTATCACGACCGCGACGTCGGGCCATGTCAGCGTCGGCGGCTTCGACAATGTGGCCGAATTCCGCGCCGCCCGTGCGCTGATCGGGCTGGTTCCGCAGGAGATCAGCCTGGAGCCTTTTGCCAAGGTGCATGACACCGTCAGCTTTTCGCGCGGGCTGTTCGGCAAACCTGCCGATCCGGCGCGGATCGAGGCAGTGCTGCGCAAGCTGTCGTTGTGGGAAAAGCGGGACGCCAAGATCATGGAGCTGTCCGGCGGCATGAAGCGCAGGGTGCTGATTGCCAAGGCGTTGGCGCATGATCCGCGCATCCTGTTCCTGGATGAGCCGACGGCGGGCGTGGATGTTGAGCTGCGCAAGGACATGTGGGCGATCGTGGATGAACTGAAGGCCGGCGGCGTCACCATCATTCTGACCACCCACTACATCGAGGAAGCAGAAGCGATTGCCGACCGGGTCGGTGTGATCACCGGCGGTGAATTGCTGCTGGTCGAGGCGAAGGAGCAGCTGATGGCCCGGATGGGGCAGAAGCAGCTGGAGGTGCAGCTGACGACGCCGGTTGACGCGATACCCGAAACGCTGGCGCAGCATGAATTGCAGCTGGTGAATGGCGGCGGTGCCCTGCTGTACACCTATGACACCAGGGCCGAACGGACCGGCATTACCACACTGCTGAATGACGTGGCACAGGCCGGGCTGGTGCTGGCGGATGTGCAGACACGGGAATCCAGTCTGGAAGATATCTTTGTCGGGCTTGTTTCAGGGGATGGGGCTTCGGCTGACGCAGTTCAAGGGGACGCAGCATGAACTGGACAGCGGTTGCCACCATCTACAGGGCGGAAATGGCGCGGTTCTGGCGCACGTTTCTGCAAAGCTTCATCTCGCCGGTGCTGTCCACGTCGCTCTATTTCGTCGTCTTCGGCAGCGCCATCGGCAGCCGGATCCAGGAAGTGGACGGGGTAGACTACGGCGCCTTCATCGTGCCGGGGCTGATCATGCTGTCGGTGATTACCCAGAGCATCTCCAATGCCTCCTTCGGGATCTATTTCCCGAAGTTCATCGGCAACATCTACGAAATCCTGTCGGCGCCGATCAATTTCCTGGAGGTGGTTGCGGGATTTGTCGGGGCGGCGGCAACCAAGTCGCTGTTTATCGGCGTGGTGATCCTGTGCACCGCGTCGCTGTTTGTGGATCTGTCGATCCAGCACCCGGTTGCCATGGTGGCGTTTCTGCTGCTGACCTGTCTCAGCTTCTCGCTGATGGGGTTCATCATTGGCATCTGGGCCGGGAATTTCGAGCAGCTGCAGCTGGTGCCCCTTCTGGTGGTGACGCCTCTGGTATTCCTGGGCGGCTCTTTCTATTCAATCTCGATGCTGCCGCCGGTGTGGCAGACCATCACCTTGTTCAACCCGGTGGTCTACCTGGTGTCGGGCTTCCGCTGGGCGTTCTTCGGCCAGGCGGATGTACCGGTTTTGCTGAGCCTCTGCGCAATCGGCGGCTTCACCCTGGCCTGCATGGGCGTCATCTGGTGGATCTTCAAGACCGGCTGGCGCATCCGGTCCTGATCCGGGGGCTGGAAGCGGGGCAGGAAGGCTCCCGCCCGCTGCGGGTGCCCGTTGGGCGCCCTCCCGGTTGGGCCCGGCACGCTGCGCGTGCCGGGTGTTGCGTCTTTGACCGGCAGAGCAGGCTGCGCCGCGCGGCGGCGCGGCGCCCGGCCCAACGGGAAGGCGGCTGCTGCAAGCCGCCGGCCTGACGGGCGGGAGCCGCCTTGGGTAATTGCCGGGTGCAAACCAGCGTTGCATTTATGCCCGCGGCTGTGCGGATTTTGCATTTCACGCCAATTCCCCAGGACGCGCATCTTGTTTCACCCCGGGCGGCTCTCTACATCGGCGCCATGAGATTTCACCTGCCTTTCCTGAAAAGACAGCCCTTGGTGGCAGTAGTACGCCTGAATGGCGCCATTGGAATGCCCGGCCGCGGCGCGCTTAGCGATGCCGCGCTGGCGCCGGTGCTGGAACGTGCCTTCCGCAAGGGCAAACCAGCTGCGGTGGCGCTGGAAATCAACTCGCCCGGCGGTTCGCCGGTGCAAAGCTCGTTGATCGGTGCCCGTATCCGCAGCCTGGCGGAAGAGCGGAACATCCCGGTCTACGCCTTTGTCGAAGACGTGGCGGCGTCGGGCGGCTACTGGCTGGCCGCTGCCGCGGATGAAATCTGGGCGGATGCCAGCTCGGTGCTGGGCTCGGTCGGGGTGATCTCCGCCGGTTTCGGCGCCCATGTGCTGCTGGCCCGCCAGGGGGTGGAGCGCCGGGTCTATACCGCCGGTGAGAGCAAATCCATGCTGGACCCGTTCCGGCCGGAAAATCCCGAGGACGTGCAGCGCCTGAAGGTGATCCTGAACGACATCCACGCCAATTTCATCGACCATGTCACAGACCGCCGCGGTGCCAAGCTGGATAGCGAGGAAAACCTGTTCACAGGCGAGATCTGGCTTGCCCGCAGGGCTTTGGATCTGGGGCTGATTGATGGCATCGGCCACCTGAAACCCAAGATGCAGGAGCGCTTTGGCGACAAGGTCCGGTTCCGCCGCTATGGCCTCAGGAAACCGCTGCTCAGCCGCATTGGCATGCAGGCCGCCCAGGACGCGCTGGCCGGGATCGAGGAGCGGGCCGAATTCGCGCGTTTCGGGCTCTGACGTGCTGTTCAAGATTGTTGCACTCTTTCTGGTGGTAATGGCAGTGCTGGCCATGTTCGGCAAATTGCGGTTTCCCGGCCAGAAGCAGATTAATTCCAGGCGTTGCCCCTCCTGCGGCCGCTTCCGGATCGGCAAAGGCCCCTGTGCCTGCAAAAAAGGAGATCGTGGCAAATGATGCCATGGCTTTATTCGGCTCTGGGCCTGGTGATCCTGCTGCTGGCAGGCGATGCGCTGGTGCGCGGGGCAGTGAACCTCAGCCTGCGGCTGGGGGTGCCCGCGCTGATCGTCAGCCTGACGATCGTGGCCTTCGGCACCTCGGCGCCGGAACTTCTGATTGCCATCAATGCGGTGCATGAGGGCGCTGACGGCATCGCGATGGGCAATGTGGTCGGTTCCAACACCGCCAATATCCTGCTGGTGCTCGGCATCCCCGCATTGATGCGGGCCTTGCACACCAGCGAGTGCAGCACCCGCAAAAACTATGTCTTCATGCTGGCCGCTTCGGTGCTGTTCATCGCACTTGCCTATTTCGGCACCTTCACCGTCTGGTCAGGTCTGATCCTGCTGGCGGCGCTGTTCCTGGTACTGGGCGTGGCCTTTCGCGAAGCACGCAACCACCGGCGCAATGGCAACAGCTGCGCAGCAGACGCGGACCTGGAAGAGATCGAGGAAGCCGATCCGGACATGCCCTACTGGCGTGTCGGCACCTATTTGCTGCTGGGCCTGATCGGCCTGCCGCTGGGGGCCGATCTGCTGGTCGACAATGCCACCATCATTGCCCATTCCTACGGCATCAGCGAAACCGTAATCGGCCTGACGCTGGTGGCGGTCGGCACCTCGCTGCCGGAACTGGCGACCACCATGATGGCGGCGCTGCGCCGCCAGGCCGATGTGGCGCTGGGCAATGTGATCGGTTCCAACATGTTCAACCTGCTGGCCATCATCGGCGTCGCCACCTTTATCGGCCCGATCAGTGTGGACCCGGAATTCCTGCGGTTCGATCTTTGGGTGATGCTGGGCGCCTCGCTGCTTCTGATCCCCTTTGTCTTCTTAAAACAGGACATCACCCGCCTCTGGGGCGTAATTCTTACGGCGCTCTATCTGGCGTATATGGCCGTGCTGTTCTAACTCTTTCACTGCAGCGGCAGCAGGGAGAAGCAGATGCGGGCATTGGTGACCGGAGCGGGCAGGCGGCTGGGCCGGGCGATGGCGCTGGAGCTGGCCGCGCGCGGCTATGACGTTGCGGTCCATTTTGTGTCCTCAGCTCAGGAGGCTGCGGACACAGCGCGGCAGATCCGCGCCCTGGGGCGGGCCGCGGCGGTGCTGCAGGCGGATCTCTTGGATGAAGACCAGGCCCAGGCTCTGCTGCCCCGCGCGGCCAAGGCATTGGGCGGGCCGGTCACCTGCCTTGTCAACAATGCCTCGGTTTTCGAGCATGACACGCTGTCCTCTGCCACGCGGGACAGCTGGGACCGGCATCTGAACAGCAATCTGCGAGCCCCTTTCGTGCTGCTGCAGGCGATGGCTGCACAGCAGGTGCCGCTGCTGCGGGATGCAGGCGGTGAGCCGCGTGCCTGGGGGCTGGCGGTCAATATGATCGACCAGCGGGTGCGCAAGCTGACACCTGATTTCATGAGCTACACGCTGGCGAAGTCTGCACTGTGGACACTGACACAGACAGCCGCGCAGGCGCTGGCGCCGCGGATCCGGGTCAACGCCATCGGCCCGGGGCCGACCTTGCAGGGGCCGCGGCAAAGCCAGGAGCAATTTGCCCGCCAGCGCGCAGCAACGATCTTGCAGCGGGGCGCGGATGCCGGGGACATCACAGCTGCATTGTCATATCTGCTGCAGGCAAAGGCGGTTACGGGGCAGATGATTTGCACTGATGGCGGCCAGCATCTGGGCTGGCAGACCCCCGACAGCGACGGGCTGGAATAACGCAAACAGGGGCCGGAATGTCTGTGTCCCTGGAAGTTTTGCACCGGTTCACCTGCTGACATGAAAGCGTTACAAAAGTGTATTTGTTTTCAAAGCCTTGACAGGGGTGGTTAATAATTTGCATTTAAAACAGCACGTTATCAAATTGCCTATTTATTGAGCAATCGTCCGAAAACACCAAATAATAAGGGAAAAGGCGGGATAGCCCAAAGATATCTCCGTAGTTATCCACAGCTTCGGTGGATTTCCCCGCTCTTGATCCGGGCAGGCAAACATTGCAGCCAGGGGCGGGGAATCATATGTCTGGGCACATGACTGACCAGCCCGCTGCCCCCCCCGCGGATTCGCCCGCCGAAAAGCCGAGAACCGGCTATGCCGTGATCCAGGATTACCTGAAAACACTGGATGGGTCGCCCGGGGTTTACCGGATGCTGGATGCCGACAGCCGGGTGCTGTATGTCGGCAAGGCGCGCAACCTCAAGGCCCGGGTGTCGAACTACAGCCGCCCCGGCAACAGCCCGCGGATCGAGCGGATGATCGCGCTTACAGCCTCGATGATGTTCCTGACCACTCGGACGGAAACCGAGGCGCTGCTGCTGGAACAGAACCTGATCAAGCAGCTGAAGCCCAAATACAACGTGCTCTTGCGCGATGACAAAAGCTTCCCGAATATTCTGGTCGCCAAGGATCACGGGTTTCCGCAGATTAAGAAACACCGCGGGGCGCGCAAGCAGAAGGGCAGCTATTTCGGCCCCTTTGCCAGTGCAGGCGCTGTGAACCGGACTTTGAACCAGTTGCAAAAGGCGTTCCTGCTGCGCAATTGCTCGGACGCGATGTTCGAGGCCCGCACGCGCCCCTGCCTGCAGTATCAGATCAAGCGGTGTTCGGCACCCTGCACGGGACTGATTTCCGAAGCGGGCTATGCCGAAAGCGTGCGCGACGCCGAACGGTTCCTGTCCGGCCGGTCCTCCAAGATCCAGGAGGAGCTGGCAGAACAGATGATGGCGGCCTCGGAGGCAATGGAATTCGAACGCGCGGCGGCGCTGCGCGATCGCATCAAAGCGCTGACCCAAGTGCAGTCCAGCCAGGGCATCAACCCGCGCGGCGTCGCCGAAGCGGATGTGATCGGCTTGCATATGGACGGCGGCCAGGCCTGCGTGCAGGTGTTTTTCATCCGCGCCAATCAGAACTGGGGCAATCAGGACTTCTATCCGCGGGTGGATGCCGACAACAGCCCGGCGGAGGTCATGGAGGCCTTCCTCGGGCAGTTCTACGGCAACAAGGAGCCGCCGCGCCAGCTGATCCTGTCGGATGCGGTTGAAAACGCCGATCTGATGGAGGCGGCGCTGAGCGAGAAGGCAGACCGCAAAGTCGAGCTGCTGGTGCCCCAGCGCGGCGAAAAGACCGAGCTGGTGGCTTTTGCGGTGCGCAACGCCCGCGAGAGCCTGGCCCGGCGCATGGCCGAAAGCGCGACGCAGGCCAAGCTGCTGCGCGGCCTGGCCGAGGCGTTTGGCCTGGAAGGGCCGCCGCAGCGGATCGAGGTCTACGACAACTCCCACATCCAGGGCACCAATGCGGTGGGCGGCATGATCGTGATGGGGCCGGACGGGTTCATGAAAAACGCCTACCGCAAGTTCAACATCAAAGGCGACGACTTGGTGCCCGGCGATGACTTCGGCATGATGAAGGAGGTGCTGAACCGCCGTTTCTCGCGCCTGCTGAAGGAAGACCCGGATCGCGACAAGGGCCTGTGGCCGGATCTGCTGCTGATCGACGGCGGTGCCGGGCAGGTCTCGGCAGTGGCCGAGATCATGGCAGAGCACGGCGTGCAGGACATCCCGATGGTAGGGGTTGCCAAAGGCGTCGACCGCGACCACGGCAAGGAGGAATTTTACCGCACCGGTGAAAGCGCCTTTGCCCTGCAGCGCAACGATCCGGTGCTGTACTTTATCCAGCGGATGCGGGACGAAGCGCACCGGTTCGCCATTGGCACCCACCGCGCCAAGCGCGCCAAGTCGATGAGCGCAACACCGCTGGACGAGGTGCCCGGCGTCGGCGCCTCCCGCAAACGCGCCCTGCTGGCCCATTTCGGCAGTGCCAAGGCGGTGAGCCGTGCCAATCTGGCCGACCTCAGGGCGGTGGAGGGGATCTCGGAGGCGCTGGCCGAGCGGATTTATGACCACTTCCACGGCAGCAGCTAGGCGCAGACCTTGAGATTCTGGTTCCTGCAGTTTCTTTCTGGCCGAAAATACGTCCGCCGGAGGCTTCCGCCGCCTCAGCGGCGGAATTTTGCACCAGAGCCGCTTTCCTCTTGCGAAACAGCCGGATAATGTGCGCGGCATGAAGTGGACCTTGCCAAATATTCTCACGCTGCTGAGGCTCGTTGCCGCCCCTGGCCTTGCTGTGATGTTTCTGTACTTCTCCCGTCCCTATGCGGACTGGTTTGCCCTGCTGCTGTTTGTCACCGCGGCGGTGACCGACTGGTTTGACGGCTACCTGGCGCGGGCTTGGAAACAGGAAACCAAGATGGGTGCGATGCTGGACCCGATTGCCGATAAGGCGATGGTGGTAATCGCGCTGATGATTATCGTCGGCTATGCTGCCGAGCATTGGACCCCCTGGCTGGTGCTGCCCGCCACGGTGATCCTGTTCCGCGAGGTGTTTGTCTCGGGCTTGCGCGAATATCTGGGCGATACGGCCGGCACGCTGAAAGTGACCAAACTGGCCAAATGGAAGACCACCGCGCAAATGATCGCCATCGCTACGCTGTTTTCGCAAGGCATCTTTGAACATTACCTGGTGATGTCTTCCTTTGGCATGGATGATCAGATCTACTCCCAGATCATCGAAGGCGAACTGGAGGATCTGTTCGGGCTGCGCTGGAAAGAGGCCGGTGTGATCTGGACGGGGCGCTTGGGTTTGTGGCTGCTGTGGATTGCAGCAGCGCTCACCTTGATGACTGGCGCTGATTACCTGCGCAAGGCGCTGCCGCATCTGAAGGAGGCCCATTGATGGATATTCTGTATTTCGCCTGGGTGCGCGAACGCATCGGCTTGCCGCGCGAGCAGGTGGAAACTTCGGCAGCCACCGTTGCGGAGCTGGTTGAGGAGTTGCGCGCCTGCGACGAACGCTATGCCGCTGCCTTTGCCGATCTCTCTGCCTTGCGTGTTGCCTTGGATCAGGAGCTGTCCGAGTTCGATGCGCCGCTGGCTGGCGTGCGCGAGGTTGCCTTTTTCCCGCCGATGACCGGGGGCTGACGCGGTGCGGATCTCCGTTCAGGAAACGCCGTTCGCACCGGGTGCCGAAAGCGACGCCTTTGCGGCCGGCGCCGCGGGTGCAGGCGCCGTGGTGACCTTCACCGGCGTGGTGCGTGATGCGGATCAGGGCCGGTTGCAGGCAATGGAGATCGAGCATTATCCAGGAATGACCGAAAAGGCGCTGACTGCCATTGCCGAGGAGGCCTGCACACGCTGGTCGCTGGCGGATGCGCTGGTGATCCACCGGTATGGCCGCCTGGCCCCGGGCGAGCGCATCATGATGGTCGCAACTGCCGCCCGCCACCGCAGGGATGCGTTTGAGGCGGCGGAATACCTGATGGACTACCTGAAATCGCGCGCGCCGTTCTGGAAAAAGGAAATTCTGACCGGCGGCGATGCCGATTGGGTTGCCGCCAAGGACGCCGACGAGGATGCGCTGAAGCGCTGGTGAGCCCTGCCAGCGGGGCGATGCGGGGTGCTCCCGCCAGGTTTTCAATCCTCAAAGGATGATTTCCGCCTGTTGGGCCCGGCGCCGCGCTGCGCGCTGCGCCTTTATTTTCGGAGATGGCCTTGAAGAACAGGTCTGCCTTCAAGGCCGGTCCTGTTTCTGTTCAGGTTGGTGCGTCAAGGACAAGCCGCTTCGCGGGGCCTGCAGCCGCCTTGCCCCTCGAGCGCCGTAAGGGCCGCGAGCGGGGCCGCCGTGCGCCGGCACGGCGCCGCGCCCAAGGCTGCCCGGACGGTGCTGGCGCAGCCGGCGCGGTCTGCAGGCGCGGGAGTGCGCCGCTGCCCCAAGCTCAATGGGGGATCTGGCTGCGCAGCTCTTCGGCTTCCCTGCGGGCTTCGCGCAGTCCGTCCATCGTGGCGCGCAATTCGGCCTCGGTCTGGGTCAGCTGGTTGGTCAGCTCTGCCTCGCGCTGCTGCAGATAGGTGATCGCCTGGTCGCGGGTTTCTTCCGCCTCATGCAGCTCCTGGCTCATCCGGTCGAGGTCGGCCACATCGCTTTGCCGCACCCGGGTGAAGCGGTGCACCAGCCAGTTGGCGAACCAGCCAAGCGCAAAGGCCGCGAACAGGATGATCGCGGTGGTGATGATGAACTCAGTCCTGTTCATTATTCTGTGGTCTCCTGTGCGTCTTCTGCGCGTTCGGCGGCCTGTTCGCCGTTGCCCGTGTCTGCGGTGTCTTCTGCCGCGGCGGGGCGGATCAGTTTGAATTCGATGCGGCGGTTGGCTTCGCGGCCGTCTTCGGTGCCGTTGTCCGCGATCGGCGTGCTTTCGCCATAGCCCTTGGCGGCAAAGGTCGAGGTCACCACCCGCCGCGCCCGCAGTTCGTTCAGCACCGACTGGGCGCGTGCCTGGCTCAGCTCCTGGTTCATCGCTTCGCGGCCCTGGCTGTCGGTGTGGCCCTGGATCTCCAGCCGCACCGGGCCGCAGCGGCCGAGGACGCCTGCGATACGGTCCATGGTTCCAGTGCTTTGCACCGCGATCGTGGCCGAGCCGGGTTCAAAGGCAATCTTGGCCTCGCTCTGGGCGCTGGCGAGCTGCGCCTCGCACAGTTCCGGCGGCAGCGGCTTGTCCTTGGGTTCGGGCGGCTTTTCATAGGTGATGTCGAGGTCATAGGTATCGGCCTCGCCCAGTTTGGCGGACAGGAAACCGGCAATCTCAGCCGGGGCGTCCTTGCGGTAGCTCATGCCGCGCAGTTCCAGATTGCCGGGCGTTACAGTGACCGCGCCGCGCTGCAGATAGGAGAGCGCTTCCAGTGCTGCCAGCACCCGCACCGGCCAGTCGGCAGGCAGGTCGGCGACGACACGGGCCGCTGTGTGCACGTTGTCCGACCCGAACCGCGCTTTGGCATAGCTGTCGGCCACTGTGCGCTGCGCGGCATCGGTAAGGCGCCCGCGCAGCTGCACCTGGCCTTCAGGGCTGAGTGTCGCGGTGAATTCAGGGATCCCCCCGGCGTCCTGGGATTCCGGTACCGGCAGGACCGCATGCAGCGCAAAGACCTTGGGGAGGGCGTTTTCCAGCTCCCCCGCCACATGGTCGAACAGTTTGCTGTCGGTGCCTTCTGCGGCGGCCAGGGTGATATCCGCATTGGCAATGGTCACCGCGCCAGCACCAAGTTCGGCCAGGCCTGCAATGCTCAGTTCCGCCGCGCGGGCCCAGTTGGGGGAAGGCACACCCATGCCGATCACGCAATCCGCGTCATCCTGCAGCCCGGCCTTGCGGGCGGCGGCCAGAATTCGGTTGCGGCTTTCCTCGCTCTCGGCGGAGCAGGCATCGAATTCTGCACCGTCAGGCCCCAGAAGGAAGCGCAGGGTGAAAGGAGTGATCACCGGGCGCGGCGCCGCGATGTCGAGCGCCAGCCGCAACCCCGGCGGAGCCTTGCGGCCGAGCTGCTCCTCCAGCCGCGCCTTGGCCTCCTCGCTGCCGGAAATGGCGGTGACCGAGACCTCCCCGGCTGCCACCGAGATTTTTGAACGCGGCAGCAGCTTCAGCGCTTCCACCGCAAACTGCATTGACTCCTGCCAGCCGTCAGGGATCGTGTATTTCGCGGTTTCCAGCAAATCGGCCACGTTCTCAGGGCCCGCCAGCGCCTCAAGCTCTTTGACCAGCGCTGCGCGGCCGGATCCAGCGGGAATCAGGCCGATAATCGATATACCGCTGTCATTGCGCAGAATTTCCGCAGAGAACCGCGGCGGGGCCAGGCCGTTGGCGGGCGGCACCTCGATGCCATCGAGGATCCGCGCTGCATCGACAACCGTACCGACCCGCGATTTGACCGAGAACCGGGTGGCTTCATCAGGTGCGGTGCCTTCCAGCAGCACCTGCAACCCGTCGGCAGTTACCTCGGCCCAAGTATAGCCGCCGTCATCCAGCGCCCGGCGCACACTTGTTTCTGTGCTGCGCTCGACAGCGGTGACGGCAAATCCGGCGGCAACAAGGCTCAGCCCGGCCGCAGCGGCAAAGGCCAAGCCCGGGATCAACAGCTTAGACAGGCGCATATGGCAGTATCTTCCCAGTTTGCGTTACAGGCTCTTACCCCGCGCGCGGCTGCGGTTCAATCACACGAACATGGCCAGCACAAAGAAGATCAGCGGAATCAGGCCGGTATCGCGGTTCAAGCGGAACAATTGCAGCAGCCGCTGTGAATGTTCTGCGTCAAAGGCGCGCAGTTGCCAGGTCAGGTGCCAGCCCATCGCCCAGGGCGCGGCCAGCGCCAGAACCAGCGCCAGCACCGAGGCATTGTTCTGAACCGCCAGGAGCACTGCCAGCGCCATCAGGCTGACAAAGGCAACAATGAACCGGCGCAGCCACATCGGGGTATCAGAGCCAAACAGCCGGGCGGTGGATTTCAGCCCGATCAGCGCGTCGTCCTCGGTGTCCTGATGGGCATAGATGGTGTCGTAAAACAGCGTCCAGGCGATACCTGCCAGATACAGCAGAACCGGCGGCCAGCTGAGGGTGCCGGTATGCGCCACCCAGGCCAGCATGGCGCCCCAGTTGAAGGCGAGGCCCAGGAACACCTGCGGCCACCAGGTGAACCGTTTGGCAAAGGGGTAGACCGTTACCGGCAGCAGCGACAGAACGCCCATGGCAATGGCCGCCTGGTTGAAGGTCAGGAGGATCATAAGCCCCAGCAGGCATTGCAGCCCCATCCAGGCCAGCGCACCCTTGACCGTGACCTGGCCTGCGGGGATCGGGCGCGAGCGGGTGCGCTCCACCTGGCCGTCGAAGTTGCGGTCGGTGATATCGTTCCAGGTGCAGCCCGCGCCGCGCATCAGCCAGGCGCCCGCAGCGCAGCCGATGGCGATCCACAGATCCTGCCAGCGCGGGCTCTGATCCGACAGGATCGCCAGGGCCAGCCCCCACCAGCAGGGGATCAGCAGCAGCCAGGTTCCGATCGGCCGGTCGGCGCGGGAAAGGCGCAGATAGGGCCGCGCCCATTCCGGGGCATAGGTGTCGACCCAGTTTCCGGTGACCGCATCCGCGACCTGACCCTCTGGCGCTGGCTTCTGGCCTTGCATATGTAGGACCTCATGAGTGCAAAAATCAGACTGTATGTAGAACACCCCTTGGGGGCAGGGCAATCGGTTCCGTTGGATCGTGATCAGGCGCATTACCTGTTCGGGGTGATGCGGCTGGCGGTTGGAGCCCCTGTGGCGCTGTTCAATGGCCGCGATGGCGAATGGCAGGCCGGGGTCGCCGAGGCCGGCAAGCGCGGCGGCACGCTGATCTGTCAGGAGCAGAGCAAACCTTTGCAGCTGCCGCCGGACCTGTGGCTGATGTTTGCCCCGATCAAAAAGGCGCGCACCGATTTCATCGTTGAAAAAGCGGCTGAGATGGGCGCCGCCCGCATCCTGCCGGTGCAGACCGAGTTCACCAATGCCGAACGCATCCGCCAGGACCGGCTGCAGGCCCATGCGGTCGAGGCGGCCGAGCAATGCGGCGGCACTTATGTGCCGGAAGTGGCGGAGCTGCAGAAGCTCCCGCGCCTGCTGGAGGATTGGCCCGACGACCGGCAACTGATGTTCTGCGACGAGGCCGAGGTGGGCAATGCGCTGCAATTGGCCGCAGAAACTCAGAAAGGCGCGCCCTGGGCGATCCTGATCGGCCCCGAGGGCGGCTTTTCCGAAGCAGAGCGCAAGCGGCTGCACAGCCATCCGCAATCCCATGTGGTCAGTCTCGGCCCCCGCATCCTGCGGGCCGACACCGCGGCGGTAGCGGCGATGACCCTGTGGCAGCAAAGCTTGGGGGACTGGTAGCGGAGAGACATCCGCCTCGGTCAGAGACTGGAAACCATTTGCTGTTGCACTGGGCCGCGGTGCCAATGCCGTACAACCGGCAGAGTCCTAAATCTCTGGCGTCAGTGAGGCCATGAATGCTGCAAACGCCGGCAATCGGCTTGCGGACCATTGCATCCGGTGCTGCAGCGCCACAAATAGGGGAGGCGTGGCAGGCCGTTCCGCCTGCCGGACGTAGTTATGAGGCGATACACATGAGTTTCATCCGCCCGGAAGCCCGCGTCGCGATCTGGCAATGGCGCGAGGTCCTTGCTGCGGTAATGATGTTCCTGCTGGGGTTGAAGTGGGCCTTCTCCTCAGCCGGGTTCACCGCCATCACCGGCTGGGCCTTTGTCGCCACCGGTCTGGTGACTGCTGTTATCGGTGCTCAGCGGATGCGCTTTCGCCGCGGCACCGGCGGCCCCGGGGTGGTGCAGGTGGACGAAGGGCAGATCGCCTATTTCGGGCCGCTCACCGGCGGCGCAGTGGCCGCATCCGAACTGGAACGGCTGGCGCTGGATCAATCCTCCAAACCGCCGCATTGGCTGCTGGAACAACCCGGCCAGCCGCCGCTGGCGATCCCGGTGAATGCCGAAGGCTATGAAGCGCTGTTTGACGTCTTTGCCGCTCTTCCCGGCCTCAAAACCGAGCGGATGCTGACCGAACTGCGCCGCCGCGGCCCTCACCAGGTCGTGATCTGGGAGCGCTCCTCGAGCCGGCCGGAACATCAGCGGCTGCATTGACACCGGCGGCGATTCCGCCCACCACTGACCCTTCATGACAGACCTAACAGGACGGAGTGCCAGGCATGTCCATTCCCCAGTCCGGCGGCGGACCGATCGAGCGCCACGAACAGCTTGCCGAATATCTTGCTGATGGCTGCAAGCCCAAGGAAGACTGGCGCATCGGCACCGAGCATGAGAAGTTCGGCTATTGCAAGGACACGCTGAAGCCGCTGCCTTATGAGGGCGAACGCTCGATCCTTGCGGTGCTGACAGGCCTGCGCGACGGCCACGGCTGGGCGCCGCTGACCGAAGGCGATAACCTCATCGGCCTGACCAAGGACGGCGCCAATATCTCGCTGGAGCCGGGCGGGCAGCTGGAGCTTTCCGGCGCGCCGCTGGAGACCATTCACGAGACCTGCGATGAGGTGAACGCCCATCTGCGCGACGTGAAGGACATCGCCGACAAGATCGGCGTCGGCTTCATCGGCCTGGGCGCCGCTCCGGTCTGGAAGCATGAAGACATGCCGCTGATGCCCAAGGGCCGCTACAAGCTGATGGACGGCTACATGCAGGAAGTCGGCAGCATGGGCACCACCATGATGCGCCGCACCTGTACCGTGCAGGTGAACCTCGATTTTTCCTCCGAGGCCGACATGGTGCAGAAGATGCGTGTTGCACTGGCATTGCAGCCGGTGGCAACCGCGCTGTTTGCCAATTCACCGTTCCTGGACGGCAAGCCGAACGGCCATAAATCCTGGCGTGCCCGGGTCTGGCGCGATCTGGACGCCGACCGCACCGGCATGCTGCCGTTCGTGTTCGACGAGGGTTTCGGTTTCGAGGCCTGGGTGCAGTATGCGCTCGATGTGCCGATGTACTTTGTGTACCGCAACGGCGAATATGTGAACGCGCTGGGCATGTCCTTCCGCGATTTCCTGAAGGGCGAACTGCCGGCGCTGCCCGGTGAAACACCGACGCTCAGCGACTGGGCCGACCACCTCACCACCGTTTTCCCCGAGGCCCGGGTGAAAAAATTCATCGAAATGCGCGGCGCCGACGGCGGCCCCTGGCGGCGTCTGTGCGCGCTGCCTGCGCTCTGGGTCGGATTGACCTATGACCAATCGGCGCTGGACGCGGCCTGGGACCTGGTCAAGGGCTGGGACGCGGAAACCCGTGAAGCCTTGCGTGTGGCGGCCTCCGAACAGGGGCTGCAGGCCAAGGTCGGCGGCATCAGCATGCATGAACTGGCGCGCGAGGTTGTGGCGATTTCGGAGAGCGGGCTGAAAGCCCGGCATAAGCCTGGCGCCGGCGGGCTGGTGCCGGATGAAACCCATTTCCTGAATGCGCTGAAGGACAGCCTGGACAGCGGTAAGGTCCCGGCGGATGAGTTGCTGGCGCGCTATAACGGCGCCTGGGAAGGCGATCTCAGCCGGATCTATGGCGAATTTGCTTATTGACCTGCAGAGGCGGCCCGGACGGGGCCGCCTGCTTGAAATCCACGTGTTTAATGAAAAGCTGATGAACTTGGCGGCGCATGACCGGATGACGTCGCTGCACAGCCGCGATCACTTTTCCGGCTGATATCCGGGCTGGGCTACCGTGACGGCAGCCGGACGGCCGAGGCGGTCCTGCGCGAGGCGGATGAAGCGCTTTATGCAGCCAAGAACAGCTTCCGCAATCCGGTGAAGCCGCCCGGCAGGTTTAATGGGCCCGCGGCATCCTGCCCGCGCGGACAGAAGGAAAACCGGCGGCAGGTTGACCCGCCGCCGGCTGTACGTAAGTGAGTGGCGGCCTAGGCCTTATTGCGCCTGCAGCGCGGCCGGGTCCTTGTCCGCAATATCGTCCCAGTTCACATCAGCCTTCTCGATGAAGCCCGGGATGTCGCCTTCCCAGCGGGTTTGAATGTCTTTGGCGAGGTTCAAATACAGTTTGTCGTCGACAATCTTCCAAAGCGTCGGATCGCCGTCGAACTTAAAGCCCATGGCGGCGCCGAAGGCGCAGTATCCGCCGTATGCCGGCAGGTAGGCTTCCGGGTTCTTTTCAAATTCGGCTTTGTTTTCCTCCGAGGCGAACCGGTACATCGCGTCATTGTGGGATGCGGTGATTTTCCAGTTGCCCGGGGTCGGTTCCCCAACGGTGAAATACGCAACCGGGTCGTATCCCTGCAGGGCAAGGCCGGTTGAGGATGCGTTGAGTTCTACGCCAGCGGCCATAGCAGAAGTCGCCAGAGCAACTGAAAGCGCCACACCGCTTACCAGAGCTTTTACTTTGTTCATGGATCCCGTCCTTTCGGTCCCGGCCGGGACTGCAGAAAATTTGCGCCCGGCTGAAGTTTCATAAATTGTGCCGCGGTTTGCTGCGGGTCACGGCACTGATGTGGAGAGCCCGGCGATCACGTTCAAAACAACTCAATTTGAATGTGCGGCAGGCAGAGTGTTTCTGTGCATGCCTGCGCAGGGCAGGTGACAGAATGGTTCGCGGCAGTCACAGTGGCGGCAGCCAAAATGGAGATGAGAGTGACAGGTGCATTACCCAGCCGCCGCGCGATCCTGAGCGGGCTGACAGCTTTTGCTCTCTTTGCAGCCCCGGCCAGCGCGCAAAGCGTCGGCGGTGTTTACCGCGCGGAGGGGCGTAATCCCGACGGCAGCAGTTATTCCGGCACCGTGCAGATTCAAGACAATGACGGGGCAGTGGAGATGCAGTGGCGGATTGCCGGCCAATCTTATTCGGGCAGCGGTTCGCGCAACGGTGATGTGATCTGGGTGAACTGGGGCCAAACCCATCCGGTGGTCTATGTACGGATGCCCAGCGGTGAGTTGCACGGCACCTGGGGCAATGGCCGCGCGCTGGAGCGTCTTATTCCGTAAGATTCAGCACCAGTACGACGCGAACCGTTTATTCCTCGGGCATGCCGCAGGGTTTCAGCTGCAGGCCGGCGGCCAGCCGGTACAAGTCGCGGCTGATGCAATCCCTGCCGCCAAGTTTACCGGTTGCCAGTTTCCGGGCCTTGCTGCCCGGCCGCAGTACCGTAAAAAGCACCTGAAGACAGAGCATTCAAGGCGGCGGGAAACGGCTCCAGCCTGGGGCGGCTCACTTCTGGCCGATCCGCGGCTCGGTGCCGGCACGCAGGCGTGCGATATTGGCCGCGTGGCGGATCAACACCACCGCTGCCAGAAGCAGCGCCAGCACCGCCACTGGCTGATAGCCCAGCACCAATACCCAAACAGCTGCCGAAGCTGCCGAGACCAGCGCGCCCATGGACGAAATCCGGCTGGCTGCCGCAGCCGCCAGCCAGGTCAGGCAGCAGGCAATGCCGACCGGCCAGGCCAGCGCCAGCATCAAGCCGAGGAAGGTGGCAACCCCTTTGCCGCCCTTGAACCCCAGCCAGACCGGGAAGCAATGGCCAAGAAAGGCCATCAGCCCCGCCGCTTGCGCCGCATCTTCGCCGGCCAGGGAGCGGGCCAGCAGCACCGCCGCCGCGCCCTTGCCGCCATCCAGGACCAGTGTCAGTGCCGCGGCGGCTTTGCTTCCGGTGCGCAAGACATTGGTGGTGCCGATATTGCCGGAGCCGATTTCACGCAGGTTGCCCAGCCCGAACAGCCGGGTGACAACCATGCCAAAGGGCACCGACCCCAGGCCGTAGCCAATCACGGCCCACAGGATCAAAACCGCGGCAGAGCTTTCCAGAACAGGCATCAGTCCCTCCGGTAGACGGGCTCACCCGCAACAAATGTGGCCTCAACCCGGCCTTGCATCCGCTGAGTGTCAAATGGCGTGTTCTGCGATTTCGAGCGCAGCTTGAAGCGGTCGAGCACAAAGGGCACGTCCGGATCGAACAGCACCAGATCGGCTGGCGCGCCCTCGGCCAGGCGGCCGCTGTCCAGCCCCAGACGTTTTGCCGGGTTCAGCGACATGGCGCGGAACAGGGTTGGCAGGTCCAGCAGTTCAGCATGATAAAGCCGCAGCGCCGCGGGCAGCAGGGTTTCCAGCGCCACGGCACCGGCAGCGGCTTCTTCAAAAGGCAGCCGTTTGCTTTCTTCGTCCTGCGGCGTGTGCATCGAGGAGATGATGTCGATAAGACCTGTGCGCACCGCTTCCACAACGGCCAGCCGGTCGTCCTCGGAGCGCAGCGGCGGCTTCACCTTGAAAAAGCTGCGGTAGCCTGCCACGTCCAGCTCGTTCAGTGTCAGGTGGTGGATCGAAGTGCCCGCTGTGATGTCGAGACCGTTGCTCTTGGCGCGCTCCAGTGCGGGCAGGGCGCGGGCTGTGGTGATCTGGTCGGCGTGATACTTGGCGCCGGTCATCTCCAGCAGCGCGATATCGCGGTCCAGGCCCATCCGTTCGGCCATCGGAGAGACGGCCGGCAGCCCGTATAGGGCGGCAAATTTGCCGGAGGTGGCGGCCGCTCCGGCGCTCAGCACCGGTTCCTGCGGGTGGGCAATGACCAAGGCGCCGCAGGAGCGGGCATAGGTCAGCGCGCGCTGAAAGACCTTGGTATTGCCGGTCACATGGTCGCAATCGGAAAACGCCACCGCGCCGGCATCCATCAGGAAGCCGATCTCGGTCATTTCACGGCCCTCGCGGCCTTTGGTCAGCGCCGCCATCGGCAGCACGTTCACCGGCGTATCGGCCTGGGCGCGGCGGGTGACGAATTCCAGTGTCTCCGGGCTGTCGATGGCAGGTGTTGTATCGGGACGGGTGACGATGGTGGTGACCCCGCCCGCTGCTGCCGCGAGGCCTGCGGATTTATAGCTTTCCTTGTGCCGCTCGCCCGGCTCGCAAACCTTGACGCCGATGTCGACAATGCCCGGCGCCAGGCATTTTCCGCCGCACTCCAGAAGGGCCGCATCCTCTGGCCTGATGTTGCGTGCGCGCAGCAGCTGGTCAGGATCGGCGGTGTTCGTTTCAACTGCCGCGATCCGTCCGTTCTGCACCAGAACCGTGCCCGGTGCATCGGTGCCTGCCTCGGGATCAATCAGGCGGGCGTTGATGAAGAGAGTGGTCATGCCTTGGCTCTTTCGATTGCATGGAGGGTCGCGGCCGGGTCGGCCTGGTATTTGATCAGGTGTTTGTCGCCGGTCCTGGTGATCACCTGCACATAGCTGCCCATGGTGCGGATAGTCTTGATCCGGGTCAGCGGGATGTAGCGTTCCGCAGGGCCGGTGAGGGCCGTATCTGTCAGGGTCCATACCACCGCCAGCTCCTCGCTGGCCATATACCAGCCGCGCAAAGCTATGGCGGCCAGCCCGCCGGCAGCGCCGGTCCAGATATGCGGGCTGTCAACGGCCCAAAGAACAGCCATGGCGCCGCCCATGCCGATCGCCGCCATCCAGGCATGGGCGCGGACATAGGCACGGCGGTCCGGTTTCAATTCGGTCTCCGCCATCAAACTGCAACAACCCAGACCAGCAATGCGGCCAGCAGCATCACCACGGCAAACAGGACAGCGCCAATGCGGCGGGCTTGCCTGCGGGCTTGCCGCGGGGGAAGTTTCGGGGCGGAATAGGGCTTGGCGCTTTCGGCGGTTACGGGCGGAGCGTTCCAATTGGTCTGCCGCTCGCCGTAGGTGCCGATCAGGCTGATCTGCCCGGCCGGGGTCAGCCGGGTTTCGGCTCCGTCAAAGGCGCGCGAGCGGATCAGCAGCACATGGCCCTCCAGCGCGTCCAGCATGCCGCGGTCTTCCTCGACCTGCGCCCGCGGCACACCGCAGCCGTCTGTGAGGTAACCAGCCAGGCCGATGTCCTCCAGGTCGGAGACCGGAAAGATCTCCACCTGATCCGGGTCGAGCGCCGCGACCCCTAAAACCTGCGCCAGCGCGCCGGGCTCCTTGAGAAAGGCCGCCTGCTCGGGCCGCATGTCGAGCCTGAACAACCGGATCACGCCGCGTTCGCCTGCAGGGATATGGATGACGCCCTCCATGCTGCTCAGCCCGCCTTGGCCTGCCGTTCGGCGCGCAGGTTGCGAGCCAGCAGATCCATTGCCGCCATCCGCACCGCAACGCCCATCTCAACCTGCTCCTGAATGACCGAGCGGTTGATGTCGTCGGCGAGCGTCCCGTCGATCTCGACCCCGCGGTTCATCGGACCGGGGTGCATGACGATGGCGTCGGGTTTCGCCTGTGCCAGCTTGTCGGCGTCGAGGCCGTAGCGATGATAGTATTCGCGCTCCGACGGGATGAAACCGCCGTCCATCCGTTCCTTCTGCAGCCGCAGCATCATCACGACGTCGACGTCTTTCAGGCCTTCGCGCATGTCGTCATAAATCTCGGCGCCGAATTCGGCGAACTGGCCGGGCACCAGGGTCGGCGGGCCGATCAGACGGATGCGGTTTTCCATCTTGCCCAGCAGGATCAGGTTGGAGCGGGCGACGCGGGAATGCGCAATGTCGCCGCAGATTGCAATGTTCAGCCGGTGCAGCCGGCCTTTGGAGCGGCGGATGGTCAGCGCATCAAGCAGCGCTTGGGTCGGGTGTTCGTGCTTGCCGTCGCCGGCGTTCAGCACCGCGCAGTTCACCTTTTGCGCCAAGAGATCCACCGCGCCCGAATGGGGATGCCGTACCACCAGCAGGTCCGGGTGCATCGCGTTCAGCGTCATCGCGGTGTCGATCAGCGTCTCGCCCTTTTTGATCGAGGACGCCTGCATCGCCATGTTCATCACATCGGCGCCCAGCCGTTTGCCCGCCAGTTCGAACGAGGCCTGGGTGCGGGTGGAATTCTCGAAGAACATGTTGATCTGAGTAAGCCCCGCCAGCACGTCGGAGTGTTTTTCCGGGCGGCGGTTCAGGGCGACATATTCGTCAGCCAGATCAAGAATCGCGGTGATCTCATGCGGTTTCAGCGGTTCGATGCCAAGCAGGTGGCGGTGTTCGAAAGACATGGGGGCAGCTCCGCGTGATTTGCGGGTTCTTATAGGCGGGGCGGGCCAGACGGGCAACGGCCGGCACAGGCGAAGCTAGGGAATTTGAGTATTTGCAGCAAGATGAAAGGGGAGGTGTTCCGCTTGGGGCGCAGGCGGAGTAGCTTGGGCGCATGGAATCGGCATTGGATTACTGGAGCGCCCGGGCGCTGTTGGAGTGGCAGGCGGAGCTTGGCGCGACCGAAGCGCTGTGCGACGAACCAATCGACCGGTACGCGCTGGAACAGGCGGCACCCAAGCCGAAACCGGGGGCCGTGCCTGCGCCGCCGCCCAAGCCCAAGGAGGCGGATCCGGTCGAGGCGGCCCGTAAAGCCGCCAAAGGGGCTGCGTCATTGCCTGGCTTGCGCGATGCCTTGGAGGGGTTCAGCCACTGCGACCTGAAACGCGGCGCGCGCAATCTGGTGTTCTCGGACGGCCAGGCGGGGGCGCGGGTGATGATCATCGGCGAAGCACCGGGGCGCGATGAGGATCTGCAGGGCAAACCGTTTGCGGGCCGGGACGGGCAGCTGCTGGACAAAATGCTGGAGGCAATCGGGCTATCACGTGCCGAGAGCGTCTATCTTACCAATGTGCTGCCCTGGCGGCCGCCGCAGAACCGTGACCCGCTGCCCGCGGAGATTGCTATGCTGACGCCGTTTCTGGAGCGGCATGTTGCCCTGGCGGAGCCGGATATTCTGGTCTTGATGGGCAATGTCAGCTGCCAGGCAGTGCTGGGCAAACGCGGCATAACCCGGCTGCGCGGGCAATGGGATCAGGCCTGGGGCAAGCCGGTACTGCCGATGTTCCACCCTGCCTATCTGCTGCGCCAGCCGCAGCAGAAGCGGCTGGCCTGGGGGGATCTGCTGGAGCTGAAGGCACGGCTGGGCGCCCTGTCCTGACGGAGGAGGAGCGTCATGAAGATTCTCGCATTTTCGGATCTGCATCTGTCAAACAGCCATGCGGCGGAGATCGTGGCGGCCAGCGCCGGCGCTGATCTGGTGATCGGTGCAGGCGATTTTTGCAACATGCGCCAGGGAATGGACCGGGCGATGGCGATGCTGGCGGGTCTGAAGGTGCCGATGGTGGCGGTTCCCGGCAATGGCGAAAGCGCCGGTGAACTGCGTGCGGCGGGGTTTCCCAGCACAACCGTGCTGCATGGCGAGGGAATGGACTTTGAGGGCCTGCGTCTGTTCGGTCTGGGCTATGGCGTGCCGGAAACACCCTTTGGCAGCTGGTCCTGCGACCTGAGCGAGATTCAGGCGGCGGCGATGCTGGCAGCCTGTGATCATGCGGATATCCTGATTTCGCACTCGCCGCCCAAGGGGCTGGGGGATATCACCTCGGGCGGGCTGTCCGTGGGCTCAGCGGCGGTCAGGGCAGCGGCGGAGCGGATCCAGCCGCAGCTGCTGCTTTGCGGCCATGTGCATGATTGCTGGGGCTTTCGCGGAAATTTAGGAAAAACGCAGGTGGCCAATCTTGGTCCTGCGGTGAGCTGGTTCGAGGTGATACCATGATCGATGCGGTGACTTTGCTGGCTTTTGTCCCGGCAGCGCTGGCGCTGAACCTGACGCCGGGGGCGGACATGATGTTCTGCCTTGGCCAGGGGCTGCGCTCGGGGCGCGGTGCGGCGGTGGCGGCCAGCGCAGGGATCTCGGCGGGCAGCATGGTGCATGTGGCGCTGGCCGGGCTGGGGCTGGGCGCGGCGGTCTCTGCCATGCCCGCATTGTTCGACGTGATCCGCTGGTTTGGTGTCGCCTATCTGCTGTACCTGGCCTGGGGTGCTTTGCGCGGCGGTCTTGCGGCGGATGAACTGCCCGAGCGGCGCGGCGCCAGCGCTTTTCGCAGCGGGCTGCTGGTCAACCTGGCCAATCCGAAGGTGATCCTGTTCGTGCTGGCCTTTGTGCCGCAATTCGTAAAACCCGAGGCAGGCCCGGTGCTGGTCCAGTTCCTGATCTTCGGGCTGATCCTGGCGGTGGGCGGGTTCTTCATCAACGGGCTGGTCGGCATCTTTGCCGGCCAGGCCGGGCGGCGGCTGACCGGCTCGCCGGTGTTTGCGCGCTGGCTGGGCCGGGTTTCGGCCGGAATTTTTGCAGGGCTGGCCATGCGGCTGGCCATTATGGAAAGGGCGTGACAGGAAATGTCCCGGATTGACGAAAGCATGGAATTCATCCCGGTGCGCATTGCGGTGCTGACCGTTTCGGATAGCCGCAAGCTGGAGGACGACCGCTCCGGCCAGGTGCTGGTAGACCGTCTGCGGGACGCGGGCCATGCTCTGGCAGCCCGCAAAATCATCCCGGACGAGCGGGCAGCGATCGCCGCGCAGCTGCGTGCCTGGATCGCCGACCGTCAAGTCGATGTGGTGATCTCAACCGGCGGCACCGGGCTGACGGGGCGGGACGTCACCGTCGAGGCGCACCGCGACGTTTATGAAAAGGAGATCGAGGCCTTCGGCACCGTCTTCACCCTGGTTTCGATGCAGAAGATCGGCACCAGCGCGGTGCAGTCGCGGGCCACCGGCGGCGTTGCGGGCGGCACCTATCTGTTTGCACTGCCCGGCAGCCCCGGCGCCTGCAAGGACGGCTGGGATGAAATCCTGTCAAAACAGCTCGATTACCGCCACCGGCCCTGCAATTTCGTGGAAATTATGCCCAGATTGGAGGAACAACTGCGCCGGAAGTAATCCGGTACGGCGTGTAACCTCGTAAACCTGTGCGGAAAATCGTATATTTCCAAGCGGGCACAAGGCATTTGCAATTTGGCTGGCTGCAATGGCGGCCCCGGCAGCATCCGCCACCGGAAGGGAGAGACATGCGCTTTTTGCGTCAGAGTGTGACAGGGGTGTTCCTGGCGGCCGTAACGGTGGCGCTGCTGCTTTATGCCGGGCAGCTGATTTTCAGTGCGATTGATGCACAGCTGAATGCGGAGAAAAAGACGCCGCCGGTGCGCGAACGGGTGTTTGCGGTCAATGTGGTGACGGCGGACCTGCAGACTGTGGCGCCGGAGCTGACCGCCTTTGGCCGGGTGGAAAGCCGCCGCACGCTGGAGCTGCGCACGGCCGTTGGCGGCCGGGTGGTGCAGCTGGCCGAGGATTTCGAGGAAGGCGGCGCGGTCCGTGCGGGCGAGGTGCTGGTGCAAATCGATCCGGTGGACGCGCAAGCCGCACTGGACCGGGCCGAGGCTGACATGATGGATGCCCGCGCCGAGGAACGCGATGCCGGCCGGGCGCTGATCCTGGCGCAGGACGAATTGCAGGCCACCCAGGACCAGGCGCAATTGCGCCAGCGGGCGTTTCAGCGGCAAGTGGACCTGCAGGAGCGCGGTGTCGGCACCGCTGCCACCGTGGAAACAGCAGAATTTGCGGCGGTTCAGGCGCGCCAGGCGGTGATCTCGCGCCGCCAGGCCGTCAGCCAGGCCGAAGCGCGCGCCGATCAGGCTGCCACCCGTGTGGCCCGGGCGAAAATCGCGCTGGACGAGGCACGGCGCGAGCTGGACGATACCACGATCAAAGCGGGTTTTGACGGGACCTTGCAAGCCGTGAACCTGGTGCAGGGACGGCTGGTTTCAGCCAATGAAAAGCTGGCGGATTTGGTTGATCCGGATCTGCTGGAGGCAGCGTTCCGGGTCTCAACCGCGCAATACACAAGGCTGCTCGGCGCTGATGGCGATCTGCTGCAGGCGCCGGTACGGGTGACACTGGATGCGGCCGGGGCGGGTCTCAGCGCCACGGGGCAGATTTCCCGCGCCAGCGGCGCTGCCGGCGACGGGCAGACCGGGCGGCTTGTTTATGCCCGGCTGCAGGCCGCGCCGGGGTTTGAACCGGGCGATTTTGTCACCGTGAAAGTGACTGAGCCTGAGGTCGCAGCGGTGGCCCGTGTTCCGGCCTCGGCGCTGGGCGCGGATGGTTCTATTCTGGTGCTGGGCGCCGGGGACCGGTTGGAAGCATTGGCTGTTGAGCTGGTGCGCCGTCAGGGCGGCGACGTGCTGATCCGCGGATCGGGACTGGAAGGGCGCGAGGTTGTGACCGGCCGCACACCGCTTCTGGGGCCTGGCATCAAAGTGCGTCCGCTGCGCCAGGGCGCCGCGGCACCGGCGCTGCCCGAGCTGATCGAACTGAGCGATGAGCGCCGGGCAAGACTGGTGGCCATGGTGGAAGGCAACAGCCGGATGCCGTCGGAGATGAAGGCCAGGATGCTGCAGCAGCTGGCCGAGGCCAAGGTGCCCGCGCAATTGGTCTCCCGCATCGAAACCCGGATGGGAGGCTGAAGCGCATGGCCCGCAAGCTCCCCCGGCCGGCCCGCGGGCTGTTCAGTTACTTCACCCGCCACCGCACCGCCGCGAACCTGTTGCTGGTGATCATGCTGGTGCTGGGGGCCGCAGCAATGCCCAACATGCGGGCGCAGTTCTTCCCGGATGTGATTGTCGAAAGCGTCACCGTCACCGTCGAATGGGAGGGCGCCGGCCCCGAGGATGTGGACAGCGGCATCGTGCAGGTTCTGGAACCGGCGCTCCTGGCCGTGGACGGTGTGGAGGAGACCGTCTCCAGCTCGCGTGAAGGATGGGCAACGCTGACCCTGGAGTTTGAGCCGGGCTCGGACATGGGGCAGGCAACCGACGATGTGCAGGCAGCGGTCGACGGCATCACCACATTGCCGGAGGAGGCAGAGGAGCCGGAAGTGCGCCGCGGCGCCTGGCGCGACCGGGTGACCGATGTGGTGATCACCGGGCCGGTCGGGGCGGCGCAGCTGGGCCTTTTCGCAGACGAACTGGTCGCCCGCCTGTTCGAGGCCGGCGTCACCCGGACCACCATCCGCGGCGTGGCGGCGCCGGAGACCATCGTCGAGGTGCCCACTGCCAAGCTGATCACCCATGACATCAGCATGCGCGAGATCGCCGGGGCCATTGCCGCCGAGGTGGACGCCGACCCCGCAGGCGATGTGACCGGCGCCAATGCGCGGGTCCGCACCGGCAGCGAGAAACGCCAGCCCGATGAGCTGAAAGCGATCGTTCTGCGCACCAATCCCGACGGCTCGGTGCTGACGATCGCGGATGTGGCACAGGTGCGGGTGGAGGGAGTGGACCGCAACCGCTCTTATTTCGTCGGCGAGCATCCGGCGATGTCGATCCGGGTTGACCGCACGGACCAGGGCAATGCCATCCGCCTGCAGGGCAAGGTCCAGGAGGTGGTTGCGGAAATGCAGGCCAGCCTGCCGCAGGGGGTGACGGCACAGCTGATCCGCACCCGGGCCGAGCACATCACCAACAGGCTGGATATCCTGGTCGACAACGGGCTGATGGGGCTCGCCCTGGTGCTGTGCCTGCTGTTCCTGTTCCTCAACACCCGCATTGCCTTCTGGGTGGCAATGGGCATCCCCGCCTCGATGTTTGCCGCCGTGGCGCTGATGTATGCTGCCGGGATCACCATCAATATGGTCAGCCTGTTCGGCCTGATCATCACCTTGGGGATCGTGGTGGACGATGCCATCGTGGTGGGTGAACACGCCGATTTCCGGGTGCGGCGGCTGGGCGAAAGCCCGGTTCAGGCCGCCGAGAACGCGGCCCGGCGCATGGCGATGCCGGTCTTCGCGGCAACGCTGACCACCATCATCGCCTTTTTTGGCCTGACCCTTGTGGGGGGGCGTTTTGGCGAGCTGATCCGCGATATCCCTTTCACCGTGATCGCGGTGCTGGCGGCCTCGCTGGTGGAATGTTTTCTGATCCTGCCCAACCACTTGGCCCATGCGCTGACACATGCCCAGGCGCGGCATTGGTATGACTGGCCGAACCGGATGGTGAACCGCGGCTTCCGCTGGCTGCGCGACAACGCGTTCCGCCCGTTCATGGGCTGGGTGGTCCAGGCCCGCTATGCCGTGCTGGCCGGGGCGCTTGCAGTTCTGGCAAGCCAGGCGGCGCTGTTCATCAGCGGCGATGTGCAGTGGCGCTTTTTCAACGCGCCTGAGCGCGGCTCGGTGACCGGCAATTTCGCCATGGTGGAGGGCGCCAGCCGCAGTGACACCCTGGCGATGATGCAGGAAATGCAACGCGCGACCGAGGCGCTGGGCGCGGAATATGCCACCCGCTATGGCCGCAATCCGCTGGATTTCGTCATGGCCGAGGTGGGCGGCAATGCCGGCCGCGGCCTGGGCGGGGTGGAGGCCAAGGACACAGATCTGCTGGGCGGGATCTCGATTGAATTGATCGACGCCGACCTGCGCCCCTATTCCAGCTTTGCGTTTGTCGCTGAGCTGCAGGAGCGGGTGGCACGGCATCCGATGGCCGAGACGGTGTCTTTCCGCAGCTGGCGTTCCGGACCGGGCGGCGATGCGCTTGACGTGCAGTTCTCCGGCCCCGGCGTGCAGGTGCTGAAGGATGCCTCGGAAGACCTGAAAACCGCACTGCTGCGCTTTCCCGAGGTTTCAGCCGTCGAGGACAATCTGGCCTACGACAAGGAGGAGGTGATCCTCGACCTCACCCCGCAGGGGCAGGCGCTGAATTTCACCATCGGCAGCCTTGGCCAGGCACTGCGGGCGCGGCTGAATGGAATTGAGGCGGCCACCTACCCGGACGGGCCGCGCAGTGCCACCATCCGGGTAGAGCTGCCCGAAAATGAGCTGACCGCCGATTTCCTGGAGCGCACGCTGATGCGGGCGCCCAGCGGCATCTACGTGCCGCTGGCCGATATCGTCTCGGTCACCCAGCGCACTGGCTTTTCCACCGTGCGGCGGGAAAACGGCATCCGGGTGATCAGTGTTTCGGGCGATATCTCCGAGGACGATCCCGCCCGGGCCGAAGGGGTGATGAAAGCGCTTCAGGACGAAATCCTGCCGAAGATTGCCAGCGAGCGGCAGGTGGAATGGACCCTGTCGGGCCTCGCAGAGCAGGAGCAGACCTTCCTGCAAGAGGCCGGCACCGGGCTGATTCTGTGCCTGACGGGAATCTACCTGGTGCTGGCCTGGATCTTTGCCAGCTGGACCCGGCCCCTGGTGGTGATGGCAATCATTCCCTTCGGTCTCGTCGGGACGATCTGGGGGCATTACATGTGGGAGGTGCCGCTGAGCATGTTCACTGTGGTGGGTCTTTTGGGGATGACCGGGATCATCATCAACGATTCCATCGTGCTGGTGACCACCATCGACCAGTACGCCGAAGACCGCGGGCTGGTGCCGTCGATCATCGATGCGGCGGCGGACCGGCTGCGGCCGGTGATGCTGACCACGATGACCACGGTTCTGGGTCTGGCGCCCTTGCTGTTCGAACGCTCGCAACAGGCGCAGTTCCTGAAACCGACGGTGATCACGCTCGTCTACGGCCTTGGGTTCGGCATGTTCCTGGTTCTGCTGGTGGTGCCTGCACTGGTGGCCATGCAGCGGGATCTGACGCGCCCGATGACTTCGCTGCGCCGGGCTCTGCGGCGCGGCGCAGGGGGGCTGCGCTGGCTGGTGCTGGGCACCGCGCTGGCTCAGCTTGGCTGGCTGGTGCTGACGCTGGGCTGGGCCATGGCCACCGGCGCGCTGCATCCGGTGCTGCGGGCTTTTCCCGCGCTGGCGGCGATGGAGCCGGTGCGCGCCGGGCTGCTGGCCTGCGTTGCGGGGGCGCTGGTTCTGGCGCTGCTGGCCTATCTGGCCGGAAGCGCCGCCTACCGGTTCAACGCCCGCCAGCGGGCCTGAGCCAGCCGGGCCACATCCGCCACCTGTTCCAGCAGCTGCAGTCCGCGGGTTTCGATCTCGGCAATCGGGATCCACTCGGCCTGTTCGGCGTCATCATCCGGCACCGGCTCGCCGCTGATATAGCCGCACAGGACCACCGTCAGCAGATACTGGCGCTGTGCCGCGCCAGTCTCGCCGCGGGCAATCACATCGACATTGGTAAGATACTCCAGCGGTCTGGCAATAACCCCGGTTTCCTCTTGCAGCTCACGCGCGGCGGCCTGCAGGGCGGTCTCCCCCATCTCCACATGGCCGCCGGGAAAGCCCCACCAGCCCGCATTCGGCTCTTTGCCGCGCTGGACCAGAATCACCTGGTCCCGGCCGCCGATGCGGCGGCAGACCACGGCAATGGTGCCCAGAACCGGACGCTGGGGACTGGCGGCAGGGCTCATCCGGCGCTGCAGCCCTGGATGTCCACCGCGTGGTTCTGCCCCAGCACCGTGATCCGCAGTTGCGAGCGGTCAATGGCATAGGCGCTGTCATCGGCAGGCAGGAATTCGGCTTCAGCCACCAGCTGCCCGCCTTCGCGCCGCGTGGTGGTCTCACCGGCAAACAGCTTGGGATTGCCCGGTTCGATCACCGCAACCTCCTTGCCGCCGGCAGAGGGCATCGAGATGCGGGCGGTGATCTTCATGCCGTATTCGGACGGGTGCAGGCTGCAGGCGGCATGGCGCACACCGGCTTCCTTGGCCGACCAGGGGCGGCTGGCCATCGCAGCGGCAATTGCCGGGTTGCGGCCTGCGGTGCTGTCCAGCTGGTGGTCAAAGCTCAGCTCGGCCGGCACGCAGACGTCCTTGCAGACACCCAGCTGCATCCGGCCTTTCAGGCGCACTGGCTTGCCCGGCGTTTCCGGAGTGATCTCCAGCGGCAGCACCAGCTGGTCGTGATAGCCGATGGTGCGGTAGCCGGAGGTCTGAAAAACCTCGGGTGCGGGCCAGGTGATCGACAGCCCGCCCACATTGCGCGCGCCGCGCCAGGAAAAGCTGGGCGGAATGCCGGCGTCGCCAGGCGCGCGCCAATAGGTCTTCCAGCCGGGCTGCAGCTTGATCCGCAGCGCCCCCATATAGGTGCCGCGCGGGGTCATGCCGCCGTCCAGCACTTCTATCTGCACGATCCCGCCGTCGGCGGCGCCGGCAAGGGCCGGGGCGCCTGATGCCGCGGCAAGCAAAACCGCCAGGGCGGCCATGGGTCTGTTCAGCTTCGGTCTCATGCCCCGATACATGCGCCTGGCAGCAGGGTTTGCCAAGTCACGTTCCGGTCATTGTCTTGGAGTATGGGCAGGTTTGCGGCAATTTTGCCGGAGGCTTGACCGGGCTGACCCTTTGCACCCCTTGCGTGCGGCCCGGGGGGGCGTCATGGTGGAGACAGGCAGCAGGAAAGACGGAATTACATGGATCTGACTGGCAAGCTATTGATTGCAATGCCCGGAATCGGCGACCCAAGGTTTGAGCATTCGGTGGTTTTCCTGTGCTCATATGGTGAGGAAGGGGCGATGGGCCTCATCGTCAACAAGCCTGCGGACGGGGTGGCGCTGGGCGATCTGCTGGAGCAGCTGGACATGGGCGAAGAGGGCAGCGCGGCAGCGGCATTGCCGGTGCGGTTCGGCGGTCCGGTGGAGACCCAGCGCGGGTTCGTGCTGCACACGCCGGATTACGAATCGGACGTCAGCTCGCTGAAGGTGCCGGGCGGGTTTTCGATGACCGCGACGCTGGACATCCTGGAAGACATCGCCCTGGGGCAGGGACCGGAGCAACTGCTGGTGCTGCTGGGCTATGCGGGCTGGGGGCCGGGTCAGCTGGAAGCGGAGATTGCCATGAACGGCTGGCTGACGGCCGACGCCAGCCCGGAGCTTGTTTTCAGCCTGGCGGACGACAGCAAATGGGAAGCATCGCTAAAAACCCTTGGGGTCGATCCGCTGACATTGTCAGCCAGCGCCGGCCACGCCTGAGCGGCTGATATGAGACGCCGCGCCGCGCTTGCGCAGCGCTATGCCAAACAGATTGGCACTCGTCTTTGATCGGTTCAATCGGGCGGGAGTGTCTTGGTCGGACGGCCGGGTGCCGGGGCGGCTCAATCCCTGGGCGCGGCAGCGCGGACAAGCCGGTCGTTGATGGCTTCGCCCAATCCGTGATCCGGAACCGGCGCCACCGCGATGGGTTTGCCAAGGGCGTCGAGACGGTGCAGGTGGCCAAAAAGATTGGCGGCGGCCTCGGCCAGGTCTGCGCTGGCGGAGAGGTTCAGATCGCCTCCTCCCGGGCCGAACCCAAGATACAGCTCTCCATCCTCAGCCTTGACGGCGTTCAGCCGGACCGGCGCGCCCGGGGCGTAGTGGGACAGCAGCTGGCCCGGGGCGGTCAGCGGGTCCTCGACGTCGCGCAGTACCAGCTGTTTGCCCAGCACGGCCTCGATATCTTCTGCCGCCAGCCCGCCCGGGCGCAGCAGCATCGGCGCCGGGCCTGCCAGCCCGACAATGGTCGATTCCAGCCCGACCCCGCAGGCGCCGTCATCCAGAATCGCGGCGATGCGGCCGTCCAGCCCGGCCCGCACATGGGCCGCGGTGGTGGGGCTGATCCTGCCCGAGGGATTGGCGGAGGGCGCGGCCACCGGACCGTCCAGCGCCTGCAGCAGGGCCTGGCCTGCGGGATGCGCTGGCACGCGCAAGCCCAAAGTTCCGAGGCCGGCAGTGACCAGCGGCGATATTCCGTGGCCCGCGCGCAGCGGCAGCACCAGGGTCAGCGGACCGGGCCAGAAGGCCTGTGCCAGCCGCTCAGCGGTTTCGTTCCAGACCACATAGCGGCGGCCGGCCTCTGCGGAATGCACATGTGCGATCAACGGGTTGAAGGAGGGCCGCCCCTTGGCCTCATAGATCGCTGCCACAGCCTTGCCCTGCCGGGCATCGGCGCCAAGGCCATAGACCGTCTCGGTCGGGAAAGAGACCAGCTTGCCGTCCCGCAGCAATTGGGCGGCGCGGGCAATGCCGGTTGCCGTGGCGGCAAGAGTTTCGGTGCTGTGCAGGGGCATTCCAGGTGACGCGGCGTTTTGGTTGATTGAGATGAGCGTCCGATTAGGTAATCGGTCAAGCCAGTGACCATAATAGGCCAGTGCCGGGAAGCCAAGGCCGCCCGTGCCAGGTTGCCCCTTAAATGACCTCCAGAGGACGCCCATGACTTTCCGTGCCCCCGTTTCCGAGTATGAGTTTCTGCTGAACCACGTCGTCGGCTATGACGCCATCCCGGCCACAGACCGCTTTGCCGAGGCAACGCCGGATGTGGTGAGTGCGATCCTGAACGAGGCGGGCAAGATGTGCGGCGAAGTGATGGCCCCCTTGCAACGCAACGGGGATCTGACCCCGGCCTTTCTGGACAACGGCGTGCTGCGGACCTCGCCCGGTTTCGGCGATGGGTTCAAAGCCATCGCCGAGGGCGGCTGGATCGGCATGAGCGCGCCGGAGGAACATGGCGGCATGGGGCTGCCGCTGACGGTGGCCACCGCGGTCAACGAAATGATGGCGGGCGCCTGCCTGTCGCTGCAGCTGGCACCGCTGATGAGCCAGGGCCAGATCGAGGCGCTGGAGCATCACGCCTCGGATGCGATCAAGGAGCTGTATCTGCCCAAGCTGATCTCCGGCGAGTGGTCCGGCACCATGAACCTGACCGAACCGCAGGCCGGTTCGGACGTGGGGGCGCTCAGCTCCAAGGCCGAGCCGAACGGCGATGGCACCTATGCGGTCAGCGGCCAGAAGATCTTCATCTCCTGGGGCGATAATGATTTCTGCGGCAACATCTGCCATCTGGTGCTGGCGCGGCTGCCGGACGGCATGCCGGGGACCAAGGGGATTTCCCTGTTTCTGGTGCCGAAATTCCTGCCGGACGCAGATGGCAATCCGGGCGCGGAAAACGATCTGAAGGTCGTCAGCCTCGAGCACAAGATGGGCCTGCACGGCTCCCCCACCTGCGTGATGCAATATGACGGTGCCACCGGCTGGCTGATCGGCGAGGAGCATGGCGGCATGGCAGCCATGTTCACCATGATGAACAATGCGCGCCTCGGCGTCGGCGGCCAGGGCGTGGGGGCGGGCGAAGGCGCCTATCAGCATGCGCTGGCATATGCGCTGGAACGCAAACAGGGCAAGACTGCCAGCGGCACGATTGCGGACCACGCCGATGTGCGCCGGATGCTGATGGAGATGAAGGCGGACCTGTTTGCCTCCCGCGCAATCCTGTTGGCCTGTGCGCAGGCCATCGACATGCAGACCGCCACCGGTGCAAAGGACTGGGCCGCCCGCGCAGCATTCCTGACGCCGATAGCCAAGGCATTCGGAACCGATACCGGTATCCGGCTGGCCGAGACCGGGGTGCAGGTGCATGGCGGCATGGGCTTCATCGAGGAAAGCGGTGCCGCGCAATATTACCGCGACGTGCGGGTGACGGCGATCTACGAGGGCACCAATGGCATTCAGTCGATGGATCTGGTGGCGCGCAAGATGATGGACGGCGGCGAGATGGGATTTGCCCTGATCGACGAGATCGAAGAGCAGGCCGAACGCGCCCGCACCACCCATCCGAACATGGCCGAAGCCGTCTGGCAGGCCTGTGAAAGCTTGCGCGAAGCCACCGAGTGGCTGGTCGCCCAGCAGGACATGCAGGACCGCTTTGCCGGTTCCGTGCCCTACCTGCGGGCCTTCGCCCGGGTGCTGGGCAGCCATTACCATCTGGCGGCAGCGATGGCGGATCAGGGTGGTCCGCGCGAAAAACTGGCGCGGTTCTACATCACCCGGATGCTGCCAGAACATAGCAGCCTGCTGGCCCATGCCCAGGCCGGCGCTGCGGGGGTCTTTGCCCTCACCCTTGATGAATTGGCAGGTTGATCTGTGACTGACATTCCCGACGTCTCCCCCCGCACCCCTTGGGAAGAACCGCCCGCACAGGGCGAAGCCATCGAAGTGGCCGACGGCGTCCTTTGGATGCGCCAGCCGCTGCCGATGAAGCTCGATCACGTCAATATCTACGCGCTGGATGACGGCGATGGCTGGACAGTGATCGATACCGGTTTCAACAGCCGCAAAAGCCGGGCGATCTGGGACAGCCTGATGGCGGGCCCGCTGAAGGGCAAGCCGGTCACCCGGGTTGTCGGCACCCATCATCACCCGGACCACATCGGTCTGGCCGGCTGGTTCCAGTCGCAGCATGGCGCCGAACTGGTCACCACCCGCACCGCCTGGCTGTTTGCCCGCATGCTGACGCTGGATGTGCAGGAGACCTGGCCGGAGGAGACGCTGGCCTATTACCGCAGTGCGGGCATGGACACGGCTTTCTATGACAAACGGGCCAGCGACCGGCCCTTCAACTTTGCCGATACGGTTCATCCGATGCCGCTGGGCTTTACCCGCATTCAGCAGGATGACGTGATCCGCATGGGCGGGCGTGTCTGGGATGTGCATATCGGCAACGGCCACGCCCCCGAACAGGCAACCTTCTGGAGCCGCGACGACAATCTGGTGATCACCGGCGACCAGATCCTGTCAACCATCAGCCCCAATATCGGCGTCTATGCGACCGAGCCGATGGCGGACCCCTTGGGCGAATGGCTGGAGGCCTGCGAGCGCCTGTCGAAACTGGCGCGGCCCGACCATCTGGCCCTGGGCGGGCACAAGCTGCCGTTCACCCGGCTGCCCTTGCGGATGCAGCAGCTGATCGGCAATCACCACGGCGCGCTGGAGCGGCTGATGGACCACCTTAGTGTGCCGCAGACAGCCGCCGATTGCTTTGCGCCGCTGTTCAAGCGCACAATCGGTGAAGGCGAGTACGGGCTTGCGCTGGTCGAGGCGGTGGCCCATGTAAATCATCTGTACCACACCGGCCAGGTGGACCGCTGGAAACGCGAAGACGGCGCTTGGCTCTATCAGCGCAAGGGGTGACGCACCCCGCATTCGAGGGAGACACCATGAGCGACGAGATTTCTACCAGCGCCGAAGCGGCAGAGGCGGCGGTGCTGCCCTGCGTGCACGAGGTTCATACCGATCCCGAGGCCTGTGCAGGCCTGCGCAAGATTCCGGACAAACTGCAAACTCAGGATGCGGCCAAAAGCCCGGCGCGCTGGGCCTACGAGCGGCTGATTCTTTATATCCAGAACTTCGAACAGCAGCTGGACGCCGAGCACGAGGTTGCGATGGGCTTTGCCGGCGGCAATGCAGGGGTGCTCCGGATCGAAGGCATGGGTTATTACGATCCCGATATCATCACCTTTTATGGCAGCGAAGGCCCCGGTGCGCGCACCCAGCTGGTGCAGCATGTCAGTCAGCTGAATGTGATGCTGCGGGCGGTGCCCAAGGCGCAGGACAAAGCTCCGGCCAACCGGATCGGCTTCCGGCTCGCTTCGGATTTGGAGCAGGTATAAGCTCAGGGGCAGGGCCCGGCCGATTCGCCTCTGCGGCGGTGCCGGGCCGGCCGGATGCCAAGACTGCAGGCATGGCTGCGGAATTCACTGCGTATTTCCGGCTGATGCGCCCGAATGACGTGGTGACAGAGGGCGGCAAATCCAGTAATCACCGGAAAAATGCACGTGAATTGAGGGATAACTCACATGGCTGAACATCAGCACGGCACCATGGACACCGCGGTTCAGGAAAAAGTCTACGCGGGCTTTCTGACTTTCATCACCCGCTCCAGCATTGCCCTGGTCATTTTCGCCGTCTTCCTGGCGATCTTCGCCACCTGACCGCCTGATCCGGAGAGCGCGCCGTGCGCAATCTTCTGGGCCTTGGCGCGGTTTTGCTGGCACTGGCGGGCTGCGCGGCCCCGCAGCAGCCCAATGCGGATGCCGAAACCCTGGCCCGGGTGTCTTACCGCGATCCCGGGCCGCCCGCGCTGACCCTTTATACCATGATCAACAACCGCACCGGCCGGGGCGGCCATGCGTCATTGATGATCAATGCGTCAGAGCGGGTGATCTTTGATCCGGCGGGCTCCTTCTATGCCTCGGTGGTGCCGGAACGCAACGACGTGCTTTATGGCATCACCCCCGCGGTGGAGCAGGCCTATCGCGGGGCTCATGCCCGCAGCACCTTCCATGTGGTTGTACAGCGGATCGAGGTCACGCCGGAGCAGGCCCAGAAAGCCTATCGGCTGGCGGTCGCCAATGGCCCTGTGCCGGGCGCCTATTGCGCTCAGGCCACCATCGGCATCCTGCAGCAGATCCCCGGGTTCGAGAGTCTGAACCGCACCTTCTATCCGGAAAAGCTGTCAGCGCAATTCGGCCAGTTTCCGGGCGTGGTGACGGAGCGCTACTACGAGAACGACAGCGCCGATCTGCAGGCGGGCCTTGCCAAAGGCGACGCCGCGCTGAGCGCCGCTACTGAATAATGCTGCCCGGTGCGGAGCGCTAGGCCGCAAGGTACAGCAGCAGCAGCGATACTCCGCCTGCGCCAAGCCCGCACAGCACGTTCCTGGTCAGGTAACCCGCTGCCAAGGTCGCGGCGGCGGCCGCAAAATGCATCAGGCTGGGGCTGCCGTCGGTGGGCGCCGGCCAGACCACCAGCGGCGCCACCAGCGCCGGAATGATGGCAACGGCGGTATAGCGCAGGTGGCGCATCAGCCAGGGCGCAATCGGCTTGCCGCCCATGAAGCCGATGAAGGCAAACCGCAGGGCATAGCTGCCCACGGCCAGGCCAAGGATCACAGTCCAGAGAAGCGGGGCGGGAATACTGCTCATTGCGCGGCCTCCATCTTGGTTTTCTGCCGCTCCAGCCACAGCTCCGCCTGGGCACCGGCAATCATGCCGGCAATCCCGGCCACAATCAAACCCAGGTTATAGGGCAGGGCAGCGGCGGGCAGGGCGGTGGCCACGGCGACGAAACAGGCGGCAATATGGGCAGGCGTGCGCAGCATCGGGCCGATCATCGCCAGGAACGCCAGCGGCAGCACGAAATCAACCCCCCAGCTGTCGGGGATCCGGGTGCCGACCAGCGCGCCAATTGCGGTGGCGATCACCCAGGCCGGGGCCACAATGCCATTGGTGCCAAAGAAATAGGCCATCCGCTGCGGTGCGGTCATTTCCGGCTCAGCCTCGAATTTGACGATCGACAGCGCATAGGACTGATCCACCATGAAATAGGCGGCCAGCGCCCGCTGCCACATCGGCGCATCGCCCAGGTAAGGCGTCAGCGATGCCGAATACATTGCCATCCGCAGGTTCACCGCCAGCGCCGAGATCAGGATGATGATCAGCGGCGCGTTCTCCTGCATCAGCTGCAGCGCGGTGAACTGGGCGGCGCCGGCAAAGACCGCCAATGAAAACGCAAAGGCTTCGGGCACGATCAGCCCGGCCTCCGCGGCCAGTACTCCGAACAGAAAGCCAAAGGGCGAGGCCATGAAGATAAAAGGGGCGCTGTCGCGAAACCCCTTCCAGAAGGCCGATTTGGTGGTGGTGATTGCCATCTGCGCGTCCTAGATTGCCTGCACCCGGACTAAGGCGGTGGCAGAAGGAATGCAATTGGTGAGTATGGATATCACGTCAGAATATCTGATCGCGCCCGGCGTCGCCGATCCGCGGCTGACCCGCACCGTCACCGGGGTGGACCAGGACGGCGAGGCCGGCGAGATTGCCGTGGTCGAGGAGCGGCCGCTGACCATCTTCCTGAATTCCCAGGAAATTGTCACCGCGATGACCATCGGCGACTATCCGGAATACCTGGCGCTTGGCTTCCTGCGCAATCAGCGCATGCTGCTGGACGGGGATGAGGTCACCCGCGTCGATTATGACGAGGACCTGGAAACCGTGGTGGTCCGCACCGCGGTGGAAACCAGCCATGAGGAAAAGCTGAAAAAGAAGACCCGCACCTCCGGCTGCGCGGTCGGCACCGTCTTTGGCGACATGATGGAGGGGCTGGAGGACGTGCGCCTGCCTGAGGTGCAGGTGAAAACCTCCTGGCTTTATACGCTGGCCCACAAGATCAACCGCACGCCGTCCTTGTACCTGGAGGCCGGCGCCATCCACGGCACCGTGCTCTGCCACCAGGACCGCCCGCTGGTCTATATGGAGGATGTTGGCCGCCACAACGCGGTGGACAAGATCGCAGGCTGGATGCTGTCCGAAGGGGCCGAACCCGCGGACAAGATCCTCTATACCACCGGGCGGCTGACCTCGGAGATGGTGATCAAGACCGCGATGATGGGCATCCCGGTTCTGGCTTCGCGCTCCGGCTTCACCGGCTGGGGCGTGGAGATCGCCCGCGAGGTCGGCCTCACCCTCATTGGCCGGATGCGCGGCCAGCGGTTCATCTGCCTGTCGGGCGACGAGAGGCTGCTGCGCGACATGGACCCGAAAAACGCGCCGGTTGAAGACAAGAAACACCGGCGCAAGAGCGCGGACGGCTAACCGGTTTCCGCGCGGAGTTCGGTCCGGGAAACGCGTGTTTTCCTGCTCTGGAGGAGAAGGCATGACAGAAATACCCCCCCTCGGCGTGATTCTCGCAGGCGGCCTCGCCACCCGGATGGGCGGCGGCGACAAGGGGCGGCTGCAGGTCGGCGGCCAGAGCCTCTTGTCCCGCGTCGTGGACCGGCTGTCGCCGCAGGTCTCAGGGCTGGCGCTCAATGCCAATGGTGATCCGGAACGGTTCGGTGACATGGGCCTGCCGGTGATTGCCGACTCGATCGAGGGTTTCGCCGGGCCGCTGGCGGGCGTGCTGGCGGGGCTCGACTGGGCCGCAGAGCAGGGGGCTGAGGCCATCGTCACCGCTGCCGCAGACACGCCCTTCTTTCCGCAGGATCTGGTCGCCCGGCTGGCCGCCGCAGCGGCGGACATGGATCACCCGCTGGTGATGGCCACCACTCCGCGCACCGGCGATGAGGCGCTGAAATCCGGAGGTGGCAAGCGCGTCAACCGGCACCCGGCCTTTGGCCTTTGGCCCGTCGCCCTGCGCGATGACCTGCGCGCCGCATTGCAGGACGGGTTGCGCAAGGTGGTCCTGTGGACCGACCGGCACGGCGGCCGCGAGGCCATGTTCGAAGCTGATCGTTTCGACCCGTTCTTCAACATCAACACGCCAGAGGATCTGACCCGCGCCGAGGCGCTTCTGAAATGAAGGTCTACGGCGTCACCGGCTGGAAGAACAACGGCAAGACCGGGCTGATGGAACGGCTGGTAACGGAGTTCACGTCCCGCGGCTTCACCGTGTCCACCATTAAACACGCCCATCACGCAACGGACGTGGACCAGCCCGGCACCGACAGCTACCGCCACCGTCAGGCTGGCGCGTCCGAGGTGGTGCTGGCCTCGGCAGGGCGCGTGGCGATCATGCAGGAGCTGCGCGGCGCAGCAGAGCCGCCGCTGGCAGAGCTGCTGGCCCGCCTCAATCCGGTCGATCTGGTGCTGGTCGAGGGCTACAAACGCGAACCCCACCCTAAGGTCGAGGCCTGCCGGCAGGACGCAGGCACCGATCTGATCGCCCCGCGGGATCCAAGCATCCGGGCCGTCGCCAGCGACACCCCGCTGGCGCTGGACTGCCCGGTGTTTGATCTGAACGCCACTTCGGAGATTGCGGATTTCATCCAAACGGACTTGGGACTGTGACCGGCTTTGACACCATTCTGACCGTCGACTGGTCCGCTGCCAAGCGCAAACCCCGGCGTCAAAGCAAGGATGCGGTCTGGCTCGGGGTGGCGCGCGGCGGAACCGCCGAACAGCAGATCTATTGCCGCAGCCGGCAGGAGGCAGAGGCGTGGATCAGCAAATTCCTTGATGTTGAACAGGCGGCAGGGCGGCGGGTCTTGGCAGCTTTTGATTTTCCCTTCGGCTATCCGCGCGGATTTGCGCGCCGGGTGACCGGCTCGGATGATCCCTTTGCCCTGTGGCATTGGCTGGAAGAGCGGATCGAAGACTCTGAGGACGGCAGCAACAACCGGTTTGATGTGGCCTCTGCAATGAACCGGCTGTTTGCCGGCCCCGGCCCGTTCTGGGGCAAGCCGGATCAGAAGAACTGGCCGGACATTCCCTACCTCAAGGCCGGCATAAGCTATGAAGAAGTGGCAGAACGGCGCAGCGCCGATCTGGCGGCCAAGGCGTCGTCCTCCTGTTTTCAGCTGTTTTTCAACCCGACGGTCGGCAGCCAGACCCTCATGGGGGTGCCGGTGCTGCAGCGGCTGCGGCTGCGGCACAAGGCCGCCGTCTGGCCGTTCGAGAAGGTTGAGACTGCGCAAACCGTGCTGGCGGAAATTTGGCCGGGTTTGATCGAACCCGCCGTCAAGGCTGCCATGGCGGTTGCAGGCCCGGAAGAGATACGCGACCGGGTGCAGATGCGGCTGTTGTCGCAGGCGCTCGGCCGTTTGCCTGCAGAAGAACTGGCGGCGATGCTGGCCGCAGCGCCAAAGGCAGCGCAAGAGGAGGCTTGGATATTGGGCACCGGATACGAAGACCGCTTGAATGCGCTGGCCCCGGACGAACCGGGCCGGTTGACACCGCCGCCGCTCAGCAATGATTGCTTTGCCCTGCCTGCGGGCGTCGACTGGACCCCGGTCGATGATGCGTTGCAACTGCTAAAGGACCGGCTCGGCCCTGTCACCGGGGTGGAAACCGTGCCGCTGGCAGACGCCCTGGGCCGGGTGCTGGCAGAGGATGCGGTGGCCGAACGCGCCAACCCGCCGCTGCCGAATACGGCGGTGGACGGATACGGTTTCGCAGGCGGCCGGGCAGAGGGGCCGCATGTGCTGCCGCTGGTTCAGGGCCGCGCAGCGGCCGGTGTCCCTTTTGATGGCGCGGTGCCCGGCGGCAGCGCCATCCGGGTGCTGACCGGGGCAGCGCTGCCCGATGGCGTGGACACGGTGATTTTGGAGGAAGACGTCAACACCGACGGCGCCCGGATCGCCTTCAACGGTCCGCTGAAGCGCGGGGCAAACACCCGCAAGGCAGGCGAGGATGTCTCCGCAGATGAGGTGATCCTGGCCGCGGGCCGTGTCGTGTCGCCTGCCGATCTGGCGCTGGCCGCTGCAACCGGGCTGGCGGAACTCACGGTGCGGCTGCCGCTGCGGGCCGGGGTGCTCTCCACCGGCGACGAGCTGGTCGAGGCGGGGGAACCGGCGGGCAAGGGTCAGATATTCGATGCCAACCGCCCGATGCTGCTGGCGCTGATACGGCAGCTGGGCTTTATGCCGGTGGATCTGGGCAAGGCCGCAGACGACCGCGAAGCCCTGCGCGCGCATCTCGACGGCGCGGCAGCCCGGACGGACGTGATCCTGACTTCGGGCGGGGCCTCGGCCGGGGACGAGGATCACATGTCGGCGCTGCTGCGCGAGGCCGGTGCGATGCAGGAATGGCGCATCGCGCTGAAACCGGGGCGCCCGCTGGCCTTGGGCATGTGGCAGGGCACACCGGTCTTCGGCCTGCCGGGCAACCCGGTTGCAGCGCTGGTCTGCACGCTGATCTTTGCCCGCCCCGCGATGGGGCTGATGGCGGGCGCGGGCTGGCAGGCCCCGCAGGGTTTCGAGGTTCCGGCGGCTTTCGAAAAGCGCAAGAAGCCGGGCCGCCGCGAATACCTGCGCGCGCGGGTGCGCGAGGGCTGCGCGGAGGTTTTCAAATCCGAAGGCTCCGGCCGGATCAGCGGCCTCAGCTGGGCCGAGGGGCTGGTGGAGCTTGGCGACGGGCCTGGGCATATCAAGCCGGGCGATCCGGTGCGTTTCATCCCCTACGGCAGTTTCACCCTTTAGGCGGGATGCTCCCGCCCGCGGCACAGCGCATCACAGATGCTTGCCCGCCGTTTGGCCGGGCGCCGGGCTTGCGCCCGGCGTGGCACCCCGCTGCGTCATCTTTCTCAATATACGCGCGTCCCGCTGCCCGGCAGGCGGCTTTGCCGCCGGGAGGGGAGGCAGCGGCCCCTCAGGGCCGCCCTGTCAGTCGAAGGTGCCCGCCACCCGGCCCAGCAGCATGAAAGCGCGGGCGGTGCGGGTGTTGCCAAGGGCGGAAATCTCGCCGTCGGTGGCCTCGGTTTCGAACTCGGCAAACATCTGGTCGAAGCGGCGCAGGAAATGGTGCGCGGCGTCGCGGAAAATCGGGTCCTGCTTCATCCGTGCCGCCGTCAGCGCCAGCGAGGTGCGGTCGCGCACGCCGCCAAGGGGGGCAACCGCACGGCCGCGCGCGCCTTGGGCAAACTGGCGCCAGATCTCGGGGCGGGCCATGTCAGGGCGCAGATCGTCCATGTAAATGCCGTCCTGGCTGAGCAGGGTCAGCACATCCTGCGCGGCCTGGATCACCTGGGCGGCCTTGCGGTCCTGCAGGGCGGCGCGCAGGGCGGCGAAACCATCCTGATCCTCAGCCGTTTCCGGGAAGTTCAGCGCCCGGATAAAATGTTCTGCGGGCAGCGGCGGCGCGGCATCCTCGGCCTGGGTGCCCAAAGCCAGCGACCCTTGCTCGGCCGCTGCCAGCTGGGCCGCTTCGGCGGGGATTGGCGGGCGCTGCGGATTGCGGCGGCTGGTGTGGAAGGTGGCCAGCGCGGTTTCGGTCTTGCGGGTGGCCTCGGCGATCTCCTCCAGCCGCTTGACCATGGCCGGCTCGGCCACTGCGGCATGCTGCTGGGACTGGGCCAGATAGGTCTGCCGCAGCCCGTCGATGGCGGCCTGCAGCTGCTCGCTCTCTTCCCGCATCACCCGGGCCGAACGCGCAGCCGAGGCCGCGACCCACAGCATCGCCAGCGGCAGCACCAAGGCAAGGCCGCCAGTGATCAGGCCGGTCCAATGCGCCAGCCCGGCGTCTTCCGGGGCAACCAGATACACAGCCGCCGCCGCCAGCAGCCAGACCGCACCCAGGCCGATGGCCGCCAACTCGGCTCCGCCCAGCCCATAACCCGAAGTTCCGTCAAGCCGCCGCAGCGGGCGATTGCCCGCGGGAGTCGGATTGGGGCCGGGACTGCTGCTGGAGCCTGTCATGAACACTCGCTGTTTTGCGGATCAGGAATAGACGATCTTGAGAATTTCATAGGCGCGGATGCCGCCGGGTGTGCGCACCTCCACACTGTCGCTTTCGTCCTTGCCGATCAAGGCGCGCGCAATCGGCGATTTGATGTTCAGCAGACCCGCTTCGATGTTGGCTTCATGCTCGCCAACGATCTGCCAGGTTTTCTCTTCGTCGGTGTCCTCGTCCACCACGGTCACCCTGGCGCCGAATTTGATGGCCCCTGAGAGTTTCGCCGGGTTGATCACATCTGCCAGCGACAGGATGCCTTCCAGCTCCTTGATGCGGCCCTCGATGAAGGACTGCTTTTCGCGGGCGGAGTGGTATTCGGCGTTCTCCGACAAATCGCCCAGCTCGCGCGCTTCGGCAATCGCCTTGATGATCGCCGGGCGTTCGACGGATTTCAGGTTCTTCAGTTCGCTTTCCAGCGCGGCGTGACCCGTGGGGGTCATCGGGATCTTTTCCATGAGATTGGTCCAGGTCGCTATTATTGTTGTGTTCTTGTCAGTCGGAAAACCGCAGCCCCGCAGCATAAGCCGCGGGGCCTCCGGTCCGGTTGACAAATACCTGACCCAATCCTGCACCTGATTTCAAGTGCGCGCGGAGCTTCCAGGCACGCAATTCCGCCTAAGCAGACGGATTGCAGGTGTTTTCCACAGGATTGCGCGGAAAAATGCCGCGTGCGGGCAGCGCGGGCAGGCCAGCCTGCCAGAGGATGTCAATCATATTGCACCGCCTCGTATTCGATGCCGTTATCATCATGGAAGTAGAACCGGCGCCCGGGTTCGTAGTCGCCGTGGTTCATCGGCGTGAAACCTGCAGCCGTCACCGCAGCCTCGGTGGCGTCCAGATCCTCGACGATCACCGCCAGGTGGTTCAGCCCGCCAATGATGCCATAGCTTTCCGGCGCGGTGCCTGCGGGCGTGCGCGGCGTGTAAAGCGCAAGATAGCTGGTCTCGCCGCCCACATGCACGGTGTAGCCGCCATTCTTGGCCTCACCCTCCCAGCGCACATGCCAGCCGAATACCTCTTGCATCCATTTCGCGGTGGCATTGGGGTCGGCGACGGTGACGTTTGCATGTTCCAGAACTGCGCTCATTGGAAATCTCCTTGTCGTTTGAGCAAACCTGTTGATGCGACTCACCCTAGTTCCTAAACCTAACTTTAGCTCAAGGGAATTTTTCAGGGAGTTTGCCATGCCTTCATCCGCCGGGATATCCATCGGTTATCTGGCCGGCCGCACCGGCCTCGCGGTGTCCGCCATCCGCTATTACGAGGCCCAAGGGCTGGTGGAGCCCTGGCGCAATGCAGGCGGGCAGCGGCGGTTCCACCGCGCCGACATCCGGCGGATGAGCTTCATCATGATTGCCCAGCAGTTCGGATTTTCCCTGCCGGAGATCCGCGGTTTCCTGAAAAGCCTGCCGGGCAGCCGGACGCCCACCAAAGAAGACTGGGCGCGGATCTCTGAAAGCTTCCGCAGCCATCTGGACCAGCGAATCGAAACCTTGCTGCGGCTGCGCGACAATCTGGACGGCTGCATAGGCTGCGGCTGCCTGTCGCTGCCGAATTGCAAACTTTACAACCCCGCAGACAAGGCAGCAGAGAAAGGGCAGGGACCCCGATACCTGATGGGAGACCGGCCCGAGATATGAACTGCGGCGGAAAATGATGCTTGAATGACGATAATGGACGCACTTTTTGTCCCGGATGCCTGTTTTACAGGTGTTTGACGCGGAGTTTGGATTGACCGGATGGCCTGCCAAACGCTAAGCAACCGCGAATTTATATTGCGCCCACGCAACTCTGGTGGGGCCGGTAGCGAACAAAAGCCAAGGAGCGCCGCAAAATGGCCGAGATTGAACGCGAAGCGATGGAATACGACGTGGTGATCGTCGGGGCCGGCCCTGCCGGCCTGTCTGCGGCCATCCGCCTGAAACAGCTGGACGCCGACCTGCAGGTCGTTGTCCTGGAAAAAGGCTCGGAAGTGGGCGCGCATATTCTGTCGGGGGCGGTACTGGACCCCTGCGGCCTGAATGCGCTGATGCCGGACTGGAAGGAAAAAGGCGCGCCACTGAACGTCGAAGTCAAGGAAGACAACTTCCTGATGCTGGGCGAAGCCGGCCATGTCCGCATCCCCAACTTCCCGATGCCGCCCTTGATGAACAACCACGGCAACTACATCGTCTCGATGGGCAACGTCTGCCGCTGGATGGCGGAGCAGGCCGAGGAGCTGGGCGTCGAAATCTTCCCCGGCATGGCCTGTTCCGAGCTGGTCTATGGCGCGGGCGGCGAAGTGAAGGGCGTGGTGGCCGGCGAGTTCGGCCGCAACCCCGACGGCACACCGGGGCCGTCTTATGAACCGGGCATGGAGCTGCACGGCAAATATGTCTTCCTCGGCGAGGGCGTGCGCGGCTCGCTGTCCAAGGAGGTGATCGCCAAATACGGCCTGTCCGACGGCAAGGAGCCGCAGAAATACGGGCTCGGCATGAAAGAGATCTGGGAGATCGACCCCGCCAAGCACAAGGAAGGCACCGTCACCCACACCATGGGCTGGCCGCTGGGCAAGAATGCGGGCGGCGGCTCGTTCATCTACCACCTGGACAACAACCAGGTTTACGTCGGCTTCGTGGTGCACCTGAACTACAAGAACCCGCATCTGTTCCCCTATATGGAATTCCAGCGGTTCAAGCATCACCCGGTGGTTGCCGAGCTGCTGAAGGGCGGCAAACGCGTCGCCTACGGCGCCCGTGCCATCACCGAAGGCGGCTGGCAGTCGATGCCGAAACTGGTGGCCCCCGGCGTGGCGCTGCTGGGCTGCTCGGCAGGCATGGTCAACGTGCCGCGCATCAAGGGCAATCACAATGCGATGCTGTCTGGCAAAGCAGCCGCCGAAGCCGCATTCGATGCGATCAAGGCCGAGCGTTCGGGCGATGAGCTGACCGCCTATGAGGCCGACGTGCGCGGCGGCGCCATCGGCAAGGACCTGAAGATGGTCCGCAACGTGAAACCGATGTGGTCCAAATGGGGGCTCACCGCCTCGCTGGCCTTTGGCGGGCTGGACATGTGGACCAACAACCTGCTCGGCTTCTCGCTGTTCGGCACTCTGGGCCACGGCAAGAACGACGCCGAAGCGACCGAGGAAGCCTCCAAGCACAAGCCCATCGATTACCCCAAGCCCGACGGGGTGCTGTCCTTCGACCGGCTGACCAACGTCAGCTTCTCGATGACCAACCACGAGGAAAGCCAGCCCTGCCACCTGCGCCTGGGCAATCAGGACACTCCGGTCCAGATCAACCTGCCGAAATTCGCCGAACCGGCGCAGCGCTACTGCCCGGCCGGCGTCTACGAGGTGGTGGAAAAAGACGGCCAGCCGGAGTTTGTGATCAACTTCCAGAACTGCGTTCACTGCAAGACCTGCGACATCAAGGACCCGTCCCAGAACATCACCTGGACCACGCCGCAGGGCGGCGACGGCCCGAATTACCCGAATATGTGAACGGAAATTGAGCTTTCCGGCGCGGTTTTGCCGGAATTTATGGGGCGGTCCTCGGGCCGCCCCATTGCGTGTTGACGGGCAGCGCACTACGCTTTCATAGAAGAGCAAGAGCAGTAAATCGTAAAGGGGTCCCGCGTGCCCGTATCCATTCTTCGCACCCTGTCCTGTGCGGCCCTGGCGGCCGTCTCCGCGCCTGCCGCGCAGGCGGACGGGCTGGCCGGCGCTTATCTGGCGGGACGGGCGGCAACCTATGACAGCGATTTTGCCGCGGCGGCGCTGTATTACACCCAGGCACTGGCCCGCGATCCGCAGAACCCGCTGCTGATGGAAAACGTGATCTTTGCGCAGCTCGCCATGGGCAAGGCCGAACTGGCAGTGCCGGTAGCGCAGCGGCTGCTGCAAACCGGCGCCCGCAGCCAGGTGGCCAATATCATCATTGCAGGCAGCCATGCGGCGGCGGGTGATTTCCAGGCGATCCTGGACCGCGACGCCGAACAGGCGGCGATCCACCCGCTGGTGGACGGCTTGCTGGAAGGCTGGGCGCATATCGGCACCGGCTCCGTCTCCAATGCGCTCAAAAGCTTTGATCAGCTGGCCCAGGATGGCAGCCTGCGCCCCTTTGTGGTCTATCACCGGGCGCTGGCGCTGGCCTCTGCCGGGGATTACGGCGGCGCCGAAGAGCTGTTTGCCGCCGAGGACGGGCGCCTGGCCACCCTCAGCCGCCGCGCGGCGGTCGCGCGGGTGCAGATCCTGTCGCAGCTGGGCCGCCATGACGACGCCCGCGAGGCGCTGAAAGCGGCCTTCGGCAGCCGCCTGGACCCCGGCCTGGAAGCCATGGATGCGCAGCTCGCCGCCGGTGAAACGCTTTCCTACACCATCGCCCCCAGCCCGCTGGAGGGGGTCGCCGAAGTGTTCTTTACCCTTGGTGCGGCCCTGAATGGCGACACCGCCAATGATTATGTGCTGATGTATGCCCGCATGGCGGCCTCCTTGCGCCCCGATCATGTGGACGCAATCTTGCTGAGCGCCGGGCTGCTGGATCAGCTGGGCCGGTATGAATTGTCAGTGGCCACCTACAAACAGGTGCCCGTCAGCCACCCCGATTACCATGCCGCGGAAATGGGCCGCGCCGAGGCACTGCGCCGCGCCGCCAAGCCGGACGCGGCCATCGAGGTTCTGGAACAGCTGGCGCGGGACTTCCCGAAACAGCCCAGCGTCTATGTCAGCCTGGGCGATCTGCTGCGTCAGCAGGAAGACTATGCCGGCGCTGCCAGCGCCTATGACAAGGCATTGGCCAACACATCCGAAGGCTCGGGCACCCGCTGGTTCCTGTATTATGCCCGCGGCATCTGCCATGAAAGGCTGGACCAATGGGCGCAGGCCGAATCCGACTTCCGCGCCTCGCTGGACCTGGACCCGGACCGGCCGCAGGTGCTGAACTACCTGGGCTACTCGCTGGTCGAAAAAAGCAGCAAGCTGGACGAGGCACTGGATCTGATCGAACGCGCCGTCGCAGCACGGCCCGATTCCGGTTTTATCGTCGACAGCCTGGGCTGGGTGCTCTACCGCATGGGCCAGTTTGACGAGGCGGTCGCCCATATGGAGCGCGCAGTGGAACTGATGCCGGTGGATCCGGTGGTCAACGATCACCTCGGCGACGTCTACTGGGCTGTCGGCCGCGCGCGCGAGGCTGAGTTCCAGTGGAAGCGGGCGCTGTCCTTCATCAAACCCGAAGACACCGATGGCGAGGCCGATCCCGAACGCATCCGCCGCAAGCTGGAGGTCGGGCTGGACGCTGTGCTGGCCGAGGAAGGCGCCAAGCCCCTGAAGGTCGCCAATGGCGGTTGAGGTCTTTGCGCCGGCCAAGATCAATCTGACCCTGCATGTGACCGGCCGCCGCGCTGACGGCTATCACCTGCTGGATTCGCTGGTGGTCTTTGCGGATACCGGCGACCGGCTGCAGCTTGAGCCCGGCCCTGAGCTGGCGCTGGAGGTTTCCGGCCTGTTCGCCGAAGGCGTGCCGGCAGATCAGCGGAACCTGGTGTGGAAAGCCGCCGCCGGGGCGGGCTGGACCGGACGCATCCGCCTCTCCAAGCAGCTGCCGCATGGCGCGGGCATCGGCGGCGGCTCCTCGGACGCGGCTGCGGTCCTGCGCGCAGTGGCGGCGGAGGCACGCAATATCCCCGAGGCTCTGCCGCTGTCGCTCGGCGCCGACGTGCCGGTCTGCATGAAAGCCCGCGCAGCCCGGATGCAGGGGATCGGCGAACAGGTGGCTCCTGCGGAGCTGCCGGAGCTGCACGCGCTGCTGGTCAATCCCGGCGCGCATGTCCCGACAGGCCCGGTGTTTTCGGCGCTTGCCTGCCGTGACAACCCGCCGATGCCGCAGGACATCCCCGCATTCACCGATGCCCAAGACTGCGCCGCGTGGCTGCAGGAGCAGCGCAATGATCTTGAAACCCCGGCCTGCGCGCTGGCCCCGGTGATCGACCGGACCCTGTCCGATTTGCGCAGCAGCCGAAATGCGCTGATGGCCCGCATGTCCGGGTCCGGCGCCACCTGCTTTGCGCTCTACCCCACAAAAAAGGCCGCCCATATGGCGGCCTATGAAATCGGGGCCGAGCATCCCGAGTGGTGGTGCAGCGCCGTCACTTTGACCTGAAGCAACCCCGCTGGAAACAGGGATATCCCGCCCGCGGGACAGCGCATCAAAGATACTTGCCCGCCATTGGGCCTGGCGCCGTGCCCGCGCAAGGCGCGCCGCCAGCTTGCCCATTCACCTTTGCAAAAATACTCCGGGGGTGAGGCCGCAAGGCCGAGGGGGCAGCGCCCCCATGCCCCGCTCAGTTCAAGCGCGCCACTACGTAATCGGCAAGATCGCTCAGCATGCTGCGGATCTCGTGACCGGGCAGCACCTCCAGCGCCGTCCGCGCCTTGGCGGCCCAGCCAAGGGCATCCTGCCGCGTTGCCTCAAGGGTGCCGTATTTCGCCATCAGCGCCAGCGCCTGCTCCAGATCGCCGTCCTGCTGGCGGCCCTTCTCGATGGTGCGGGTCCAAAACGCGCGCTCCTCATCGGTCGCCTGCGCCACTGCCTTGATCACCGGCAGGGTCAGTTTGCGCTCGCGGAAATCGTCACCGACGTTCTTGCCGGTGGCCTTGCTGTCGCCCTGATAGTCCAAAAGGTCATCGGCGATCTGAAAGGCGATCCCCAGCGCGTCGCCGTAATCGAACAACGCCTTCACCTGCTCTTCAGAAGCCCCGGCAATCACCCCGCCGACCTCGGTCGCGGCCGAGAACAGCGCCGCGGTCTTGCCGCGCACCACCTGCAGATAGATGTCTTCGCCGGTCTTCAGGTTCGAGGCCGCGGTCATCTGCAGTACTTCGCCTTCGGCAATCGTGGCCGAAGCGTTGGCGAGAATGTCCAGCACCCGCAGCGACCCGGTCTCCACCATCAGCTGGAAACTGCGGGCAAACAGGTAGTCGCCGACCAGCACCGAGCTTTTGTTGTCCCAGAGCAGATTCGCGGTCGGGCGCCCGCGCCGCTGGGCGCTCTCATCCACCACATCGTCATGCAGCAGGGTGGCGGTATGGATGAATTCCACCGTCGCGGCCAGTTTCAGATGGTGATCGCCCTGGTAGCCGCACATCTTCGCGGCTGCCAGCGTCAGCATCGGCCGCAGGCGCTTGCCGCCGGCCTCAACCAGATGCGCCGTCACTTCGGGGATGCGCGGCGCATGTTCCGACGCCATCCGCTTGCGGATCAGCACATTCACCGCGTCCAGTTCCTGGCTCAGCGTGGCGGCCAGCATCTCATGCGGCTTTCTGGTCATCACTTGGTCCATCACTTTCCCGCTCGCAAGGCTCGACAAGGCCGGGGCCTTGCCCTTAGATCCAATCCTATGAAAGAGCTTCTGCGCAGCACCGATCCGACGATCATGGCCTTTGCCTCCGCCCTTCTTGAGGGTGAGGATATAGACTGCTTTCAAATGGACGTAAATATGAGCGTCCTGGAAGGCGGGATCGGAATTTTCCCGCGCCGCCTGATGGTGCGGGCGGATGATTACGACGACGCGCTGGAAGTGATGCGCGACAATCAAATTCCCCTGGGCCGATGAACGCCTTTGCGAAAGACGCGCTGAGCCGCAACGGTTTTCTTGGCGGCAGGGTGCGGCTGTGGCAGCCGGTCAAGGGATACCGTGCGGGAGTTGATCCAGTGCTGCTGGCAGCGGCGGTCCCGGCCAGGCCGGGCGAGGCGGTCCTGGAGCTGGGCTGCGGTGCCGGACAGGCCTTGCTGTGCCTCGCTGCGCGGGTGCCGGACCTGCAGCTGGCGGGGGTGGAGCTGCAGCCGTCTTACGCGGAGCTGGCCCGGTGCAATGCTGCCGAAAACGATCAGGCGATCGAGGTGTTCGAGGCCGATTTATCGGCACTGCCAGAGGTCCTGAAACAGCGCCAGTTCCATCACGTCATTGCCAATCCGCCGTATTACAAACCGGGCGCCCACAGCCGGGCGCGGGATGCCGGCAGGCAGGTCGCGCTGGGGGAGGGCACGCCACTGGCGGACTGGATCGCAACCGCCGCCCGGCGGCTGGCGCCGAAAGGATACCTGCACATGATCCAGCGCGCCGACCGGCTGCCGGATATGCTGGCGGCCTGCAGCGGCGGTCTTGGCTCGGTCGAGGTGCTGCCGCTGGCGCCGCGCGCAGGGCGGGCGGCTGAGCTGGTGATCCTGCGCGCGCGCAAGGGCGGGCGGGCCGGTTTCCGGCTGCATGCGCCGCTGATTCTGCATCAGGGTGCCCGGCATGAGCGGGACGCAGACAGCTACCAGCCGCAAATCCGGGCGGTTCTGCGCGAGGGTGCGGCGTTGCCCTGGCCGGTCTGACAGCGATTTTGCAGCGCCGCGAATATAGGGGGCAAGCCATCCGCATTCAACTTATGAGACATGTTTATCAGCAGGTTTCTGCCGGAATGCGATGCCGCCTGCGGCAAAATGCGCGGCGCATGGCTGATATGAAAATTTCATGACAAAAATACTGCGGCTGCGGCGTGACAGACGTGGAAACTTGTGGTCCACTCTTTGATGTCGAACACATCTAGCTCTAAGAAGGAGGGTTGCCATGAGCCTTAGCTCGCATCTGACCGAACTTAAGAAGAAGCACGAGCATCTGAGCATGGAAGTGGAACAGGCCCAACGATCGCCCAGTACCGACGGTCTGGAAATCGCATCAATGAAGAAGCAAAAGCTCAAGCTGAAGGAAGAGATTGAGCGTCTGACGACTGAACTGGTCTGAGGAGTTTCCACCGGGACGCATCCCGGCAACACGGTTCGGAGGGCCTGCCCGGCGCGGCGGCCCTCTTTTCATTTTGCGGCAGCAGGAATGCCGGATCAGGATTGCGGGGTCAGCTTGCCGAACTGGCCCTTGCCGCAATCAGCGCCCCGCCTGTGATCAGCGCCGCCGCCAGCGCCAGCCCCCAGGAGGCGGCGGCAATGCCCGCCAGCACCAGGATTAGCGTCGACAACAGCGGCGCGGCGTAACTGCTGGTGCCAAGCATCTGAATGTCGCCCTGTTTGACGCCGATGTCCCAGACATAAAACGCCAGTCCGACAGGACCAAGGCCCAGCAGCAGGGTTGAACCCCAGCCCAGCGTGCCCGCAGGCCAGACGGTCTCCTCAAGTGCGAAATGCAGCCCCCAGGAGGCCACGGCGGTGGCCAGGCAGAACACCGCAACCGAACTGGTCGGCGCCCCGCCCACCAGCCGCGACAGCACCGAATATCCCGACCAGGTCAGCGCGCACAGCAGCGCCAGGCCATAGCCGGGCAGATATTGCGCCTGAAACCCTTCGCCGCCGCCGGAAATGATGGTGGCCGCCCCGGCAAAGCCCAGTCCGGCCCCGATCAGATGCCCCGCCTTCAGATGCTCGCCGGGCAGCAGGCCGGAAAACAGCACGATCAGCAAGGGCCACAAATAGGCGATCAGCCCGGCTTCGGCCGCCGGCGCCAGCCGCAGCGCCGAGAAATACAGCGCGTGATAGCCGAACAGCCCCAGCGTGCCAAAGAGATAGACCCGAAAGGGCACATGGCGCAGCTGGCCCAGCTTGCCGGTGGCGGCGGTCCAGATCATGCCCAGCGTGCCGCCGAGGGTGAAACACAGCGCATTCAGCAGCAGCGGCGGCGCAGGTTCCGACCCGACGGTCAGCAACGCCAGAAGCGACCACAGCAAAACAGCGACAAAGCCGACGGCGGTCGCGCGGGATCTGGTCATGGCGGCGGGATGTCCTCAACGGGGATGATATCAAAAGCTTCCGTGACGTAGGCGGTTTTTTCGATCTCGGCAACAAACCACTCGCGGAAGGCGGCGATCTGGGGGCGGTTCTCGGTGCCGCGGGCACAGAGGAACCGGAAATGCGCCTTGGTCTCAATCGCGGTCTTGAACGGTGCCACCAGCCGGCCCGCATGAAGGTCCGTCACGATGATCGGCCGCCGCCCCAGCGCCACGCCAACCCCGGCCAGCGCCGCGTCGATGGCATGGTCGGCCTGTGAAAACCAGGCGCCATGGGTGGGGGTGAAATCGATCCCCTGGGTGCGGAACCACACCGGCCAATCACAGGGCGGATCGAGGAAATTCAGCGACTCGTCAAACAGCAGCGGCGCCTCGATCAGGCTTTCGGGGGTCGGGTAGCGTTCGGCCAGCTCCGGCGTCATCACCGGGGTCATCCAGTCCTTGCGCAGGGGCATCGCCCAGACCCCCTCGTCCGGCCCATAGCCAAAGCGGATCGCCACATCGACCTCGTCCCGGGCAAAATCCATTTGCCGCAGCGTGGCCGAGAAGCGCAGGTCGATCTCCGGGTGGCTGCGGGCAAATTCATAGAGCCGCGGCGCCAGCCACTTGGCGGTCAGCGCCGGTCCCGCGGTCACCGTCAGCGTGGTGTTGTCCTGCAGACGGCGCACGGCGCGCCAGGCGGCGGTCAGCGCTTCAAAACCTTCGGCGGCGCCGGGGGCCAGTGTCTTGCCGGCTTCCGTCAGCTCCACCGCGCGGTTCAGGCGGCGGAACAGCGGCCGGCCCAGATGCTCCTCCAGCGATTTGATCTGAAACGACAGCGCCGCGGGGGTCACATTCAGTTCCTCCGCCGCCTTGGCAAAGGACATGTGCCGGGCGGCGGAATCAAACGCGCGCAAAGCAGTGAGGGGCGGCAGGCGGTCAGGCATTTCACATAAGTACAGCTTAACTGAACCACTGCAAAGTCTCGTTTGCGCGTTCGACGGAACGTCGTCACAGTGAATGCATGTAAAGGATACTGATCCGAATAGGAGGCCGAAGATGCTGGAATACTCTGCTGATGCCGCCGTGAAGTCTGCCATGGCCCGTGCCCACACTGAGCGCGGTGAGGTGCTGAAACACGTGCTGAAACTGGCCTGGGCCCGGCTGTTCGGCGCACGGCACCTGCCAGCCCTCCGCCCCAAGGTTTCCCGCTGGGCCTGAGCGCGCTCTGCTTTCAGGAAAAGGCACTTACGGGATAGGAAAAGGGCCGGTCCATCAGGACCGGCCCTTGCCGTTTTCGCCGAAGCGAAGAATCAGACGAAGAACTGCGCGCCGTTGGCCGAGATGGTCGAACCGTTGATGAAGCCCGAGTCGTCAGACGCCAGGAAGGCGACGCAGCGGGCAATCTCTTCAGGCTCGCCCAGACGGCCGGCCGGGATCTGGCCGATAATCGACTCGCGGACCTTTTCCGGAACCGCCATCACCATTTCAGTGGCGATATAGCCGGGGCAGATCGCATTGGCGGTGATGCCTGCGCGGGCCCCTTCCTGGGCCAGCGATTTCACGATGCCCAGATCGCCCGCCTTGGTCGCGGCATAGTTCACCTGAGCGAACTGGCCCTTTTGGCCGTTGATCGAGGAAATCACGATCACACGGCCGAATTTGCGCTCGCGCATGCCGGGCCAGACCGGGTGCACGGTGTTGAACACGCCAGTCAGGTTGGTGTCGATCACTTCCTGCCACTGCTGCGGCGTCATCTTGTGGAACGGCGCGTCGCGGGTAATGCCGGCATTGGCGACCACGATGTCGATCGGACCCACTTCCGCTTCGACCTTGGCGATGCCTTCGGCGCTTTCCTCATAGCTGCCGACATTCCATTTATAGGTCTTGATGCCGGTTTCGTCGGTGAACTTTGCCGCGGCTTCGTCATTGCCGGCATAGGTCGCGGCCACATTGCAGCCCTGCGCCTTCAGCGCCTGCGAGATTGCTGCGCCGATGCCGCGGGAACCGCCGGTGACGAGTGCAGTACGTGCCATTCAAGAATCCTCCAGTTTGACTTCTTTGTAATCTTGCTACAGTTTCGGTTTCGCCTGCGCAACAATATTGCGTCATGAAGTTTCTGCATTGCCGCAAAAAAATTGTCGCACCCGCGAGATACCGCTGAATTGTAAAAGAAAAAGGGCGCCCCGGCAGGGCGCCCTCCGATATCAGCACTATTGCGCCACTTACGGGCGCTCCACGCAGAGGGCAACGCCCATGCCGCCGCCGATGCACAGGGTGGCGAGGCCTTTTTTGGCGTCGCGGCGTTTCATTTCGAACAGCAGCGTGTTCAGCACCCGGCAGCCCGAAGCGCCGATCGGGTGGCCGATGGCAATGGCGCCGCCGTTCACGTTGACGATCGACGGATCCCAGCCCATGTCCTTGTTCACCGCACAGGCCTGGGCGGCAAAGGCTTCGTTGGCTTCGACCAGGTCCAGGTCGCCGACCGACCAGCCGGCCTTTTCCAGCGCCTTGCGCGAGGCATAGATCGGGCCGACACCCATGATCGACGGGTCCAGTCCGGCAGTGGCATAAGACGCAATGCGGGCCAGCGGCTCGATGCCCCGCTTTTCGGCCTCATCGGCGCTCATCAGCAGGGTGGCGGCAGCGCCGTCGTTCAGGCCCGAGGCATTGGCGGCAGTGACAGACCCGTCCTTGGTGAAGGCCGGGCGCAGCTTCTGCATCGCTTCCATGGTGGCGCCGTGGCGGATGTATTCGTCCTGGTCCACCACAGTCTCGCCCTTGCGGTGCTTGACGGTGAAGGCGGCGATCTCATCGGCGAATTTGCCGGCTTTCTGGGCTGCTTCCGCCTTGTTCTGCGAGGCAACGGCAAATTCGTCCTGCATCTCGCGGGAGATCTGCCACTGCTCGGCCACGTTTTCGGCGGTCTGGCCCATGTGGTAGCCGTTGAAAGCATCCCACAGACCGTCGCGGATCATGGTGTCGATATATTTCATATCGCCCATCTTATGGCCGGACCGCAGATGCGCGGCATGGGGGCTCAGGGTCATGTTTTCCTGGCCGCCGGCGGCAACGATGGAGGCATCGCCCAGCATGATGTGCTGGGCGCCCAGTGCCACCGCGCGCAGGCCCGAGCCGCACACCTGGTTCAGACTCCAGGCGGCGCTTTCCTGCGGCAGGCCGGCATTGATATGGGCCTGACGGGCCGGGTTCTGGCCCTGGGCGGCGGTCAGAACCTGGCCGAGAATGGTTTCCGAGACTTCGGATTTGTCCACACCGGCCCGTTCTACCACGGCTTCCAGCACGGCTGCGCCCAGATCGTGGGCAGGGGTGTTGGCGAACGAGCCGCCAAAGGAGCCGACGGCGGTGCGCGCGGCGGATGCAATTACAACATTGGTCATTGATTTCTGGTCCTCTGCCATCAATTCAGGTCTTCCGGGGGATCTTTGCGCGCGGGATGTGAAATCTGGCGCGCAACAATCTTACCCGTGTCCTCCGGATGCCGACATAATCTATTGCTGCACGTGCAGCAATTGACAGGGTGTCTCAGGGGGGGCAGCAGAGTCAACCGTCAGAAACGCCGTGCAACACAGGATTCCCGTCAGCCCGGGGTGATCCGTCTGCAAAGCAGCGCCGCGCCGCGCAAATGGCATCAACGGACCGGTCCCGGGAAAGACAGGAATAACAGGGCTGGCAGTACCGAGGCGCTGATGCGCAGGCGATAGAGGCGGCGCAAAGAGACCTTAGCCCTTCGCAGGGTGCCCGCGGCACCGTTGCCTCGCAGGGCAGGCTGGTGTCCTGTCCCCGCTGCGCCTTTAACATTTTCCCCGCCCGGCGAACGGCGCGCACTGCGGTGCTTCTGCACAGGGATGTTTCAGCGACCGTCTGCGGTGCCGGGTCGCGGCTGCGGTCAGCCTGCCTCGCGGCGGTGCTTCATCTCCGCGATCCAGGGCGGCGAAACGGAAGGAGCGCCAAACAGGTAGCCTTGCAGGCAATCAACGCCGGTATCGACCAGGAATTCCGCATCTGCCTGGCTTTCCACCGATTCCGCGACGGTGAACATGTCGAATTGCTTGGCAATGCCGACCAGCGCGCGCACAACGGATTGGTTGTCGTGGCTGGCGTGCACGCCGCGCACGAATTGGCCGTCGATCTTGACCGCATCAAAGAAGAACTGGCGGAAATGGCCGATCGAGGTGGTGCTGGCGCCGAAATTGTCCAGCGCAAAGGCAATCCCGTGCGGTTGCATCCGCCCCATGAAGTCCGTCACCAGTTCCGGTGCCGCCATGGCCGAGGCTTCGGTGATTTCCAGCACCAGCCGCTCGGCCAGTGTTGCGTCGCGTTTCAGAAACCGCTCCAGCACCTTGAACCAGCGCTGATAGCCGATGGAACGGGCCGACATGTTCACGGACAGGCGGATCTGCGGGTATTTATCCAGCGCCCGCAGCCCATGCTGCAGCGCCAGGCAGTCCATCTCGCGGCCGATTTCGGTTTCTTCGACCACATGCATGAATTCGCGGGCGGGAATCACCCGGCCTGCCGGATCCAGCACCCGGATATACCCTTCGTAAAACGCCACCCCGCGCGGCGCCAGCGCCTGCATGACGGGCTGATAGGCCAGCACGGTCTGATTGTGGCGCACCGCCTCTGAAACCATGTCCAGCGTGGAGCGGTCGCGGCCGGTCACCGCCGCGTTCAGCGGGCTTTCAGAACCTTCGGGTATTTCTGCATTGGGGTTGTATTTGGTCATGTGCTGCTGCGACCCTGTTCCGGCAAAGTTGTGACACAGTATGATGCTCCCGGCAGTTTCACGCAAAAGGGTTGAGGCGGAATTAAAGTTCGAATTTGAACGATCCGCCGGCCGCCGCCGCGGGCGGCCTAGCTGTCAAAGCCGGGGGTGCCTGCATCCTCGGGATGGCGGGCGAGGTGGTCTGCCTTGATCCCGGCCGAGGTGCTGCGGCTGCCGTCGTGGCTGTAGCCCGGCGGTGCAAACGCATAGAGCAGCCGCTGTTTCCAGCTGAGGCCGGGCTGGGCAATGTCCTTGAAAAGGCCCGCCCATTCGTGAAAAGCCACCCGCAGCGGATTGAAACTGGCGATGTTGTGGACCAGGCCGAAATCGGGGCGGTCGTGATTCTGTTCGGGCACAAAGGTGCCGAAAATCCTGTCCCAGATGATGAACACGCCGGCATAGTTGCAATCCAGATAGCGCGCATTGCGGCCGTGATGCGCGCGGTGGTGGCTGGGGGTGTTCATCACCGCCTCGAACCAGCGCGGCAGGCGGCTTATGGTCTCGGTGTGGATCCAGAACTGGTAGATCAGGTTCAGCCCGCCGCAAAACAGCACCAGCGCCGGGTGGAACCCCAGCAGAACCATCGGCGCCTTCACCACCATCATGAAGGTGAAGGTCCCGGTCCAGGTCTGCCGCAGCGCAGTGGTGAGGTTGTAATGCTGGCTGGAATGGTGATTCACATGGCTGGCCCAGACCCAGCGGACCCGGTGGCCCAGGCGGTGCACCCAGTAATAGCGCAGATCGTCCAGCACAAAGCATACCAGCACCGCCCACAGGGAGGTGCCCATGTCCAGCGGCGTGATCCGCCACAGCAGCATCAGGACCCCCCAGGCGGCAAAGCCCAGCAGCAGCCCTTCGGCGACGCTGCCCGCGCCCATGATCAGCGAGGTGACCGCATCGCGCGTCTCATACCGCCCGCCGCGGTTTTTCAAAGCGATCCACAGCAGTTCGGCCAGAATGGCGGCGATGAAGAACGGCACTGCCAATTGGGTCACATCGGGGTAAGAGAGTGTTCCGTTCATGCCGCGGCCCTGGCGGCGGCGATCAGCGCCTGCCAGTGTTTGCGTTCGGCCGCCGTCAGCGTCAGAGACAGGTCCGGAGCGCTGAAGTCGTTGAAGTCAAACCGCAAACCGTTGGGGCTGGGGGACACTTCCGCACCGCTGAGGTGCCGGGCCACGGTGGCGGCACCAAAGGCCCAAACCAGGCCCGCGCCGCTTTGGGCTGCAATCAGCGCCGCCTGACCGTCTGCCGCAGGCCGCACGTTGCGGATGCTGTCGCCGGGGCAATGCCGCAGCCAGGCTGCCCGCGCAGTTTCCGCGGTCAGCACAGCGCGTTCAGACCGTCCCGACAGATGCAGGATTGCGGCAATTGCGGCTATCCCGCCCGCAACCAGGGCCAGCAGCAGTTCAAGCGGCATTGTTTCCTCCCGCCGGGCAGATTGGCGGGCGGGCAGGCGGCTGTCAAAGGTGGCGTGGGGTCAAGCGGATCCTGCCCCGCCGCCAGGGCAGGGACCGCGACCCGCGCGGGCGGCTCTTGCCTAAACCGCCGCGGCCGTGCGCTGCGGCGGAGCCAGGACTTGCATCCGGACCACTCGCTCGACAAAGGGCACCAGCCCGTCCGGCCCCGACGCGCGGTCCTTCAGGTGAATGCAGATATCGGGCCTGAGCGCCGCAATGATGCCAATGAGGTCGCCGCGGATCTGATCGTCCAGGCCCGCGCCCATGATCACGCAGGCGATGCGCGGTTCGGTTTCCAGCTGGCGCACAACCTCGGGCTGGTCATGCGCGCCGAGCCATTGGATTGGCAGATGGTCAAGCTGCTCTGCGACATCGCCGATCACATGCGGCAGCTTGCCGATCAGTAGCACAACAGGTTTCATATCACTCTCCACCCTATTAGCGGGCGCCTTGCGGGGGCGTCCCTCAGGAATCAAATAGTGCGAAATTCTGCCGGGTCAGGCGGGCGTGCCCAAGCGCAGGCCGCTGGCCATTCAATACCTGAATTTCCTGGGGACCCTCCCGGTATACTGGTTACCTGTACACCGGGAGGCTGCGGTATAAATGCCTGATGTGTCGTTGGTGGCTGTGGGCCCCGCGGCCTATTCGCCAATCAACGTCTTGACGATCTGCTTGGCGCTGTCGGAATTCCACTCGGCATCGCCCAGCAGCCGGGCGACCTCGTTGCCGTCGCGGTCCAGCAGCACCGTGATCGGCAGGCCGATCACCGCCATTTCACGCGCCAGCGCCTGTTTCGGATCCTGGTGTCGGGGCAGGTTGGAGATGCCGTTCTCATCAAAGAACTTTTGGATGCCGGCGGGCGAGTTGCGGCCGGTGGCAATCGTCAGCACCTCGAAATCCGCGCCGCCGAATTCCTCCTGCAGCTCGGCCAGCTGCGGCATTTCCTTGCGGCAGGGGGCGCACCAAGTGGCCCAGAAGTTCAACAGAACCACCTTGCCTTTGTAATCCTCCAGGCTGGCGGTGCCGGCGCCATCCGCCAGCTCAAACGCGGTGGCGGACACATCCCGCGGCTCGGAATGCACAACCAGCCGCTTCAGCGAGCCGTCGCGCAAGCCCTCCAGCTGCGCCTGATCCGCGGCAAAGGCCGCATTTGCACCCAAGGTCAGGGCCATATAAAGGGAAAGCTGACGAAACAGACGCATATTATCTCCGGGGTTCCACACCATGACAGATCAATCCTCGAACCAGATGTGGGGCGGCCGCTTTGCCGCAGGTCCCGACGCGATCATGGAGGCGATCAACGCCTCGATCGGGTTCGACAAGCGGATGGCAGCACAGGACATCGCAGGCTCAAGGGCCCATGCGGCAATGTTGGCCGCAGCAGGCGTCATTACGGATAATGATGCCGAAGCCATTCGGGAAGGGCTGCTCACCGTTTTGTCAGAGATCGAGGGCGGAACGTTTCAGTTTTCCACGGCACTGGAAGACATCCATATGAATGTGGAGGCGCGCCTGAAAGAGATCATCGGCGAGCCTGCCGGCCGTCTGCACACGGGCCGCAGCCGCAATGACCAGGTGGCGACCGATTTCAAACTCTGGGTGCGCGACCAGCTCGACGCGGCCGAGTCGGGCCTGCTGGCGCTGATCCGTGCGCTTCTGTCGCAGGCCGAGGCGGGGGCTGACTGGGTGATGCCGGGCTTCACCCACCTGCAGACCGCGCAGCCGGTGACCTGGGGCCACCATATGATGGCCTATGTGGAAATGTTCGGCCGCGACCTGTCGCGCGTGCGCGATGCCCGCGTGCGGATGAACGAATCGCCCCTCGGGGCGGCGGCGCTGGCGGGCACGTCTTTCCCGATCGACCGGGAGATGACCGCAAAGGCGCTGGGCTTTGACCGCCCCGCTGCCAACTCGCTGGACGCAGTCTCGGATCGCGATTTTGCGCTGGAGTTCCTGTCTGTGGCGTCGATCAGCGCGGTGCATTTGTCGCGCTTTGCCGAAGAACTGGTGATCTGGTCCTCGGCCCAGTTCCGCTTTGTGACCCTCAGCGACCGGTTCTCCACCGGCTCGTCGATTATGCCGCAGAAAAAGAACCCGGACGCCGCCGAGCTGATCCGCGCCAAGGTGGGCCGGATCTTTGGCGCCAATACCGCGCTGATGATGGTGATGAAGGGGCTGCCGCTGGCCTATTCCAAGGACATGCAGGAAGACAAGGAACAGGTGTTTGACGCCGCCGACAATTGGATGCTGGCGCTGGCGGCGATGGAGGGCATGGTCAAGGACATGACCGGCAACCGCGAATCGCTGGCGGCGGCGGCCGGGTCCGGCTTTTCCACCGCTACCGATCTGGCCGACTGGATGGTGCGGGTGCTGAAGGTGCCGTTCCGCGATGCCCACCACGTGACCGGCACCCTGGTGGCGATGGCCGAAAGCCGCGGCTGCGACCTGCCGGATCTTTCGCTGCAGGATATGCAGGGGGTGCATGCAGAGATCACCGAAGATATCTTTACTGTGCTTGGCGTTGAGAATTCGGTAAACTCGCGGATGTCTTACGGCGGCACTGCGCCGGCGCAAGTGCGCGCGCAGATCGCCCGCTGGACGGAGATTCTGGCAGGCTGAGGCCGCGATGCAGGGCCCGCGGCGGGGAGGCAGAAATGCGCAACATGATCATTGCTTTGCTTGGGCTGGCGGCGCTGGCCGCCTGCGGTGTGGATGGCGAGCCGGTGCAGCCGACGCTGAACGCAGGCATTGGCGTGGGCGATAGCGGTGTCCATGCCGGCGGCGCCGTCGGGCTGCACAAGGGGCCGGTCAGCGTCTACCTGGGCTTCTAGTGCCGGGCGCCCTTGATGCGCTCCGGTTCAGCCACCATTTCACAACCGCCCCCGCCGCAATGCCGGGGCGGTTTTCATTTGAGGATATTGCGATGAAAGCAGCTGTTGTTGTTCTGGCCCTCCTGGGCCTGGCCGCCTGTGATACCGGCGGACAGGCGGCGAACCCGCCGCAAAAGCAGGAGCCTGCCGCAACCGGAGTGAAGGTTTCCGGCTATGGCCGGGTTGGAGTATCCAGCACGTTCTAGCAAGTACCGGAAATGGCCGGTCCGGGCTTGCTGCCCGTCCGGTTCCCGTCTGCTGTGGTGCGTTCTGTATCTGATGTGCGGATCATCAGCTGTAAGGAGTGGCGGCGCCGCCAAGGGGCGGAGGCGGGACGGGAGCTTCCTCCCGCACGCTGAACGTTGTCTCTGCGTGCCCTTGCCAAAGGGCCCTGTTCCAAAGTGCCGGGGATGTCAGTCCCGGCGGTGACCGCGATCAGGGGAGAGCATGGCAGGGCGGGCTTAAGATGCGGTGACAACGGCGTGCGCCGGGGGCGCAACACCGCGAACGGCGCCGCTGCGGCCGGCGGGGTGCAAGGAGTATTTCCGGAAAGATGAAAGGCGGGCCAGTGTTTTCACCGTTGCTTTCATCGTTCCGGAAATACTCGAAACCCGCGCTCAGCCAATCGGGGCGCCGGCCGGGGCAGGGCAGCGGAATCATTTGATCCGCCCGCCCGTTTTGCCCTAAACGCGGGGCCATGGATCATTTTCTCTACCGCGACGGCGCGCTTTTCGCCGAAGACGTTCCCATCTCCGAGATCGCCGCGGCGGTGGGCACCCCGTTCTATGTTTATTCCACCGCCACCCTGCTGCGGCATTTCAGGCTGTTTGACGAAGCGCTGGAGGGCACCGATCACCTGGTCTGCTATGCGATGAAGGCAGCCAGCAACCAGGCCATCCTCAAGACCCTGGCGCAGGCCGGCGCGGGCATGGATGTGGTCAGCCAGGGCGAATACCTGCGCGCCAAGGCGGCAGGCGTGCCGGGGGAGCGGATCGTGTTTTCCGGCGTCGGCAAGACGGCAGAGGAAATCCGCGTCGCTCTGACCGGCGGCATCCGCCAGTTCAACGTGGAATCCGAGCCGGAGATGGAAGTGATCAACGCGGTGGCGCAGGAGCTGGGCGTGGTTGCCCCGATCACCATCCGGGTGAACCCGGATGTGGACGCCAAAACCCACGCCAAGATCGCCACCGGCAAATCCGAAAACAAATTCGGCATCCCGATTGCCCGCGCCCGCGAGGTCTATGCCCGCGCTGCGGCGCTGGAGGGGCTGGATGTGGTCGGGATCGATGTCCACATCGGTTCGCAGCTGACCGATCTGGAGCCGTTCCGGCTGGCCTATCAGAAGGTGGCGGAGCTGACCGGAACCCTGCGGGAAGACGGCCATAACATCCGCCGCCTGGATCTGGGCGGCGGCTTGGGCATTCCCTATACCCGTTCCAACGAGGCGCCGCCGCTGCCGGTGGAATACGGCCGGATGGTCAAGGAGACGCTGGGCCATCTGGGCTGCGAAATCGAGATCGAGCCGGGGCGGCTGATCGCGGGCAACGCGGGCCAGCTGGTGTCCAGGGTGATCTATCTGAAATCGGGCGAGGGCCGCGATTTCCTGATCCTGGACGCGGCGATGAACGACCTGATCCGCCCGGCGATGTATGAGGCGCATCACGACATCGTACCGGTGCAGGAGCCTGCGGCAGGCACTGAAAGCCAGCCTTACGACATCGTCGGCCCGGTCTGCGAGACTGGCGATACCTTTGCCAAGCAGCGCGATCTGCCGCCGCTGGCGGCGGGCGATCTGGTCTCCTTCCGCAGCGCCGGGGCCTATGGGGCGGTGATGGCCAGCGAGTATAATTCGCGTCCCCTGATCCCGGAAGTGCTGGTGCATGGGGATCAATTCGCGGTTATCCGCGCACGTCCCGCCTTTGACGAAATGATAAACCGCGATACCATCCCGGAGTGGCTCTGAAGCGATCCGGGCGCGATCCGGCGCGGGCCATCCGAACATGAGGCCCGAATGCCCTTTGACAGACGTGCCGATCCGGTCCTGAAACGCCTGCGCCGGCCTGTGCTGCTGACGCAGGCCGGACTCGTGGCTGAACGTGCCATGCGGGCGTTCTGGCCGCTGGCCTCGGTGCTGATGGCGGCGCTGGCGGCGCTGATGCTGGGCCTGCACCTGCTGCTGCCGGAGCCAGCGGTCTGGACCGGCGCAATTGCTGCCGGGCTTGCAGCCGCAGCTGCTTTTGGCTGGGGCGCCTGGCGGTTCCGCTGGCCTGCCCGGAGCGCGGCCTTGGCGCGTCTGGACGCAACCCTGCCCGGGCGGCCGGTTGCGGCGCTGCTGGATACCCAGGCCGTCGGGGCCGGGGATGCCGCCTCGATCGCCTTGTGGCAGGCGCATCAGCGCCGGATGGCCGATGCCGCGGCACAGGCGCGGGCGCCTGCACCGGATCTGAACGTGGCCGCAGCGGATCCTTATGCGCTGCGCTATGCGGCCGGTTTGTTCCTGGCGGTGGCGCTGCTGTTCGGCTCGGTCTGGCAAGCGGCGTCGATCAAGGAGCTGGGAGCGGACGGCGGCGCCGCCCTCAACGGCCCGGCCTGGGAGGGCTGGGCAGAGCCGCCCGCCTATACCCGCCTGCCGGTCCTGTATCTGAACGATCAGGCCGGGGGCATCTTGAAACTGCCGGAAGGCAGCCGCGTCACCCTGCGGTTTTATGGCGAGGCGGGGGCGCTCAGCCTGTCGCAAAGTGTTGCAGGCCAAAGCGCAGAGCCGCCGCGGGACCTGGACGGCGCGCTGGAATTCGATGTCCTCCGCAGCGGCACGGTTTCCATCGACGGCACCGGCGGGCGCAGCTGGCAGGTGGAGGTGATCCCGGACCAGCCGCCCAAGGTGGCGGTCGCGGGCCGGCCCGAGCTGGAGAGCGACGGCTATACCACGCTGGCCTTTGCGGCCCGCGATGACTATGGCGTGGCCGCGGGCCAGGTCCGGATTGCTCTGGATCTGGCTGCAGTGGAGCGCCGCCACGGGCTGGCCGCAGACCCCGACCCGCGGGAGCCGCTGGTGCTGGACCTGCCGCTGCCGCTGTCAGGCTCGCGCAAGGAGTTTACCGAAAAGCTGATCGAGGATTTTGCCCGGCACCCCTGGGCCAACTTGCCGGTGGTTTTCACTTTTTCGGCGGTGGATGCGGCCGGGCAATCCGCGGCGGCGGCCGGCTTTGGCTCGGATCTTGTCACCCGCCGTTTCTTTGATCCGCTGGCGGCTGCGGTGATCGAACAGCGCCGGGATCTGCTGTGGGCGCGCGCAAATGCGCCGCGGGCGGCGCAGATCCTGCGCAGCCTGTCGCACCGCCCCGAAGACCTGTTCCGCGACTATGGCGATTTCCTGCGGCTGCGCACCATTCTGCGGCGGCTGGAAAGCTATACCGTGCAGGGCAGCATCCCGGAGCCGCAGCAGGCGGAAATCGCCGCGGCGCTTTGGGATCTTGCAATCCAGCTGGAAGAGGGCGACGTGGGCGATGCCCTGCAGCGGATGCAGCGGGCGCAGGAACGGCTGAGCCAGGCCATGCGCGATGGCGCAAGCGATCAGGAGATCGCCCAGTTGATGCAGGAGCTGCGCGAGGCGACCCAGGACTATATGCGCCAGCTGAGCCGGCAGGCGGAAGCGAATGGCGAGGTGTTGGAACCGGGCCAGATGCCCGAGGACATGATGACCCTCAGCCAGGATGACCTGCAGGCGATGATGGACCGCATTCAGGAGCTGATGCAGCAGGGCCGCATGGCGGAGGCCGAACAGGCGCTGCGCGAGTTTCAGGAAATGATGGAAAACATGCGGATGACGCGCGCGCAGCAGGGTCAGGGCGAGGGCAGCCAGGGCCGGGAGGCGATGGAAGGGCTGGGCGAAACCCTGCGCGAGCAGCAGGGGCTGTCCGACCAGGCGTTCCGTGATTTGCAGGAGCAGTTCAATCCCGGCGCCCGCCGCGGCGAGAGCCAGGGCAACGAAGGCCGCGATGGCGGTCTGGGCCGCGGCCAAAGCCATCAGGGCGGGCAGGGTGGTGACAGCGGCCAGGACGGCCAGGGCAGCGACGGCGCCGAAAGCCGCAATCCCCAGGGCTCCGGGCCGGATGGCCGCACGCAGCCGGGCGCGGGCGGCTCGCTGGCCGACCGCCAGCAGGCCCTGCGGCGGCAATTGCAGCGCCAGCAGGAGGGGCTTCCCTATCTGGATGGCGAGGCAGGCGATGCCGCCCGCGAAGCGCTGGACCGGGCCGGCCGGGCGATGGAGGGCGCGGAAGATGCGCTGCGCGGCGGTGATATGGCCGAAGCGATCGACCAGCAGTCCGAAGCGATGGAGGCACTGCGCGAAGGCATGCGCAATCTGGGCCAGGCGCTGGCGCAGCGCGAAGACGGCCAGCGCAACGGCCAGGGGCAGCCTTCGGCCACGGCCGAGGGCGAGCGGCTGGACCCGCTGGGCCGCAGCAACGGATCGGTTAACGATGGCGGCAAGGTGGGAGAGGGCAATGCCTACCGCCGCGCCTGGAATTTGCTGGAGGACATCCGCCGCCGGGCAGGAGAGCGCGACCGCAGCGAGCGGGAGCGCAATTACCTGCAACGGCTGCTGGACAGGTTCTGAACCCCGGCTGCCTGCAGCAACCGGTATCCGGAACTTCAGGACAAAGGATGCTGCCGGGGCAGCGTTACTGGACGCTGGTCAGGGATTTAACCTGATCATCAAGCCACAGCCGCGCCTGATCCACCCAGCCGACATAGCTGCTGAGTGCCGGATCCGCCTGCGGCAGTTTTTCCGAGATCAGCGGCGCGTTGTCATAGATCATGACCATGACCAGCGCGGCAATCACCGACAGCGAAAACCCGCGGGCAAAGCTGCGTTTGCGCTGCACCGGCGGCTGTTCATAGGCGGCCTGCAGTGCAGGGGCTGCACTGTCTGCAGAGCGCAGGGTCGAATTGATCTCTTCGATATCCGGCAGCAATTCCTTGCGCGAGCCGGTTTCAGCTGCGGCCAGCTGGCGCGGGTCTTCACCGCGGATACGGGCCATCCGGTCGCGGGCCTGGCGGCTGCGGCGGGCGGCGTCGTCCTCGGGTGTTGCGGCTGCCTCCAGCCCCAGATCAGGCTGCGTTTCCAGGCTGTGGCCTTCTGCCGCCCGCAGCGCGGCTTCGCGCTCGGCTTCCTCGCGCAGGATGTCGGACAAGGCGGGGTTCAGGGCGCGGCTCCGCGGCGGCGCCTCTGGCTCCGCGTCTGCAGCCCCGGTTGCGTCAGCACCCGTCCACTGGTCCGGATCATCGTCTTCGCCGGTCTCCGGGGCGCCGGCAGCGGGCTCCGGCGTATCCTGCGCCGCCGCGGCAACTGCAGCGGGCGTGTCCGGAGGATCGCCGGAGACGTCCCCAGGCATGTCCGGCTCAGGGAAATCTTCTGCCGCCTGCGCAGCTGCCACTTGGATTTCGGCTGCGTCCGGCGCGGTTTCCCCGGCGGCGCGTGCGGCAACAGCCCCGGCGGATGCCTGAAACCAGGTCTGGCCGCAACTGGAACACTGCACATCCCGGCCCCCGTCGGGGATCACATCCTCGGGCACTTCGTACTGGGCTGCACAATTCGGGCAGGTCAGGCGCATCATGCTCTCCTCGGCACCATCCTGCCGGCCAGCAGGCGACAGGTTGTTTTTCAAGGGATTATATGCGGCCCGGCAGCCCGGTTAAAGCGTCAAATGCCGATCCAGCCCCAGCCTGGCAGGGGCGGGGGTTTCCCGGCAACAGAGCCCATTGAAACTGATGGTCCCATGGGGCAAAACACCGGAGCGCCAATTTTGCGGCGCAATCAGGGGGCAGCAGTGATCGAGCTGGAGAATGTGGGCTATAATTACGGCGGCGGCGAGCTGCTGGATGAGGTGTCAGTTCAGCTGGCGCCGGGATCGTTCCATTTTCTGACCGGCCCGTCCGGCGCGGGCAAGACGACGCTTTTGAAACTTTGCTATGGCGCGCTGATGCCGACCTCGGGCCGGGTGCGGGCCTTCAACATGGATGTGCATGGGCTGGACCGCGATCAGATGGCCCATCTGCGCCGCCGCGTCGGCGTTGTGCATCAGGACTGCCGGTTTCTGGATCATTTGCCGGTGGTCGAGAACATCGCCCTTCCGCTGCTGGTTTCCGGGCGGGAGCTGTCGCATGAGGAGGCCAATCTGCACGAGCTGTTGAACTGGGTCGGCCTGTCTGAACGGGCCCATGCGCTGCCGCCGGAATTGTCGGGCGGTGAACGGCAGCGGGCGGCGCTGGCCCGGTCGGTCATCCTGTCGCCGGATGTCATCATTGCCGATGAACCGACCGGCAATGTGGACTGGGAAATGTCGCAGCGGCTGCTGCAGCTGCTGGTGGAGCTGAACCGGATGGGCAAGACCATCCTGGTGGCCACCCATGACCTGTCGCTGATCCGGGCGGCCAAGAACCAGGTGCAGGCCCGGGTGCTGCGGATCTCCAACCGGCAATTGCAGCTGGCGGGGGCAGACTTATGACCGACAGCAGGCTGCACAAGCTGGTGCTGGGCGATACCCAGGCCAACCGGGTGGTGCCGCCCAGCGGTTTCACCGCCCATCTGACGCTGTTTGTCTCCGGCGCGATGGCCTTTCTTGCGGTTTTTGCGCTGGCGCTGTCGATGGCCTCCGGGCGGCTGGCGGACCAATGGGCCTCGGAGCTGGCGCGGGCGGCAACCCTGCGCATCAACGCCCCGGCTGAGCAGCGCGCGGCACAGACCGAAGCGGCACTGGAAATCCTGCGCCAGACACCGGGCGTGGCCACCGCACGGGCGCTGTCGGGCGAGGAACAGGCGGCCTTGCTGGCGCCCTGGTTCGGCTCCAGCCTGCCGGTCGGCAGTCTGCCGCTGCCGCAGCTGATCGAAGTCACGGGCGAGGACCCCGGATATGACGCCGCCGGGCTGCGTCTGCGGCTGCAGGCCGAAGTGCCGGGCGCGGTTCTGGATGACCATACCCGCTGGCGCGCGCCGCTGGTTGATGCAGCCCGGTCGCTGCGCCGCCTTGCCTGGGTGTCGATCCTGCTGATCGGCGGCGCCACGGCGGCGATGATCACCCTTGCGGCCAATGCGGCCCTTGCGGCCAATGCCCAGGTGATCGAAGTCCTGCGGCTGGTCGGCGCTTTGGACAGCTATATCGCCCAGGCCTTCATCCGCCGGTTCACCCTGCGCGCCCTGACCGGGTCCGCTGCGGGCGTTGTCTTGGGGATGATCGGTGTCTGGCTGATGCCGGAAGCTTCGGATGAGGGCGGCTTTCTCACCGGGCTTGGCTTTCAGGGCTGGGGCTGGCTGGCGCCGCTGGTGATTCCGGTGCTGGGCGCGCTGGTGGCCTTTGCCGCGACCACCCGCGCTGCCGGTAAACGTTTGGGAGCAGTGTCGTGAAAAACCCGGTTCAATGGCTGCGTTCAGCCGCCTTTCTGGTGCAGATGTATCTGTCGATGCTGGTGCTGGGGCTGCTGTTTGCGCCTTGGGCCGCAGTCTCCCGCAAGGGCGCGCGCATCGCCTGCAAAACTTATGCCCGCTGGGTCCTGTGGACCGCGCGCTGGATGGTCGGCATCAAGACCGAAGTCCGAGGCCAGGTGCCGTCTGGTGAGGTGATCATCGCCGCCAAGCACCAAAGTTTTCTGGACATCCTGATCATTTTCAACGCAGTGCCGTCGGCCCGGTTCATCATGAAACGCGAGCTGATGTGGACGCCCGTCATCGGAGTCTACGCCAAGCGGCTGGGCTGCGTGCCGGTGAACCGCGGCAAGCGCGGCGCGGCGATTGCCAAGATGGTCAAGGATGTCGCCAAGGAGAGCCGCGAGCCCGGCCAGCTGATCATCTATTCGCAAGGCACCCGTGTCGCACCCGGCGCCCGCAAGCCCTATAAGATCGGCACTGCGGTGCTGTATCAAGGCCTGAGCCAGCCCTGCGTGCCGGCCGCCACCAATGTCGGCGTGTTCTGGCCGCGCACGGGGATCTACCGCAAGCCGGGCCTGGCGGTGGTGGAGTTCCTGGAGGTGATGCAGCCGGGGATAAGCCGCGAGGATTTCATGGCCCAGCTGGAACAGCGCGTCGAAAGCCGCTCGGACGCGCTGATGCGGGAAGCCGGGTTTGAACCGGGCGAGACTGTGCAACGGGCCTGATCCGCCGGAGCGTTTGCACTCTCCGGAAGCTAGAAAACTCAAATCTCCCTGGCAAAGACGGCGCCGGGACATCGAGCCCGCCCGCCAGCCCCTCGGTCACGGTAGTGGGCTGCAAATGCGGCCTCATGTGCGGGTTCGCAATCCGCATATAGTGTCTGCGTAACAGCTGCGGTCGAAGGTCTGTCCGGCGCTTGCGGGGGAGCTGACTTGCAATGAAACGGCGATGGCTGTGCCTTTCTGGGACCTGACCTGGGACCTGATTTCAGCGCCAGCAAGGAGGGGGACACGCCCGTTGCCAAACAGAAAAAGGGCAGCTGCGGCGAGCTGCCCTTTAGTAAACCCGGCACTATGCCTGGATCAGCTGTGGATCGGCCCGTCGCCACAGGCCAGAGCGGCCTCGCGCACGGCCTCGGAGTAGGTCGGATGCGCGTGGCAGGTCAGTGCCACGTCCTCGGCCGAGGCACCGAATTCCATCGCCACGCACAGCTCGTGGATCAAGTCGCCCGCGGCCGGGCCGATGATCGCGGCGCCGAGGATGCGGTCGGTTTCCGCATCGGTGATGATCTTGACGAATCCGCCCTCGGCCTGGCCCACGGCCTTGGCCCGCGCGTTGCCCATGAACATGAACTTGCCCACCTTGATCTTGCGCCCCTCGGCTTTCAGCGCGTCCTCGGTCGCCCCCACGGTGGCCACCTCGGGCGTGGTGTAGACGACGCCGGGGATCACGCCATAGTTCACATGGCCATGCTTGCCTGCGATCACCTCGGCCACCGCCATGCCCTCGTCCTCGGCCTTGTGCGCCAGCATCGGGCCTTCGATCACATCGCCGATGGCATAGACGCCGGGGATATTGGTGCGCCAGTGGTTGTCGGTGGCGATCTGGCCGCGCTCGGTCATCTTGACGCCCAGTGCATCCAGCCCCAGCCCCTCGCTGTAAGGCTTGCGGCCGGTGGCAACCAGCACCGCGTCGGCGTCCAGCGTCACCTCATCGCCGCCCTTCTTGGGCTGGTATTTGACCTTGGCCTTGGTCTTGGTGGTCTCCACCCCCTGCACCGCGGCGCCGAGGATGATGTTGAGGCCCTGTTTTTCCAGGATCCGCTTGAAGCTGCGCTGCACGTCCTTATCCATGCCGGGGCAGACCGCGTCCATGTATTCCACCACGGTCACCTCGGACCCCAGGCGGGCATAGACCGAGCCCAGCTCCAGCCCGATAACGCCGGCGCCGATCACTGTCAGTTTCTTGGGGATCTTCGGCAGTTCCAGCGCACCGGTGGAGGAGACCACGATCTTTTCGTCGATCTCGACGCCAGGAATGGACGATGGCACCGAACCGGAGGCGATCACGATGTTCTTGGCCTCATGCACCTCGCCACCGACCTGCACCTTGCCGGCCGCGGGGACCGAAGCCCAGCCCTTGATCCAGTCGATCTTGTTCTTCTTGAACAGAAACTCGATGCCGCCGGTGTTTTGGCCGATCACCTCATCCTTGTAGGATTTCATCTGGTTCCAGTCGACGGAAGGGCTTTTGCCCTTGAGTCCCATATGGGCGAAGTTGTGCTCTGCCTCATGCAGCAGGTGGGTGGAATGCAGCAGCGCCTTGGAGGGGATGCAGCCCACGTTCAGGCAGGTGCCGCCGAGGGTTTCGCGGCCCTCAACCACGGCGGTCTTGAGGCCCAGCTGGGCGCAGCGGATGGCGCAGACATAGCCGCCGGGGCCGGCGCCGATTACGATCACGTCATAGGATGCCATGTGTCATGTGCTCCTTATTGGGTTGAGCGGGGAGGGGGCGCTGCCCCCGGCCCATGCGGGCCTCCCCCGGAGTATTTGTGGAAAGATGAAGGGTCATGTGAGGCTGGCGGCCAGCATGGCCGCGGTGGCGAGGTAGCCGGCGGCCCAGATCAGGCTGCGCCAAGGAGTCCAGCCAAAGGCGTAGGCCGGCACGTAAAGCACGCGCGCGCCGAGGTAGAGATAGGCGCAGGCGGCGGTGAGGGCTGAGGATTTCTGCGCCAGCGTGACCACCACGCAGGCGATGGTGAACAGGATCAGCCCTTCGAAATGGTTGTTCATCGCCCGCCACAGCCGCGCGGTGCGGCGCGAGAACTGGTCCTGCAAATCGCCGCCCAGCCGGTCGCGGTCGCGCGGGCCGAGGGTCTGGCCCGGCTTCAGCTCGAGGTTGGCTGGCACGGCCATCAGGGCGATCTGGAAAACCTGCAGGAGCGCGGCGAGGGTGAGGGCGGTGAGTTCGGGGGTCATGTAAATGCAACTAACGCTGCGAGTTTCAGGTTGCAGGCGCTTTCACCAGCACTGTCTTCAATGTCATGATGATTTTTCGCAATGCCAGTTCCGGTTGATGCGGCGGAGAGCCCACTCCTTAATTCCATCGATAGATTTCCTTGTCCCGCCCGGCAAAGCCGGGCAGCGCCCGCCCCTCCCCACGAAATGGGCGGGCGCTGCCCTTTGTTGTTTACAGATCCATCAGCAAGCGGCGCGGGTCTTCCAGCGCTTCCTTGACGCGGACCAGGAAGGTCACGGCGCCCTTCCCGTCGACGATGCGGTGGTCATAGCTCAGCGCCAGATACATCATCGGACGGATCACCACCTGACCGTTGATCGCCATCGGGCGGTCCTGGATCTTGTGCATGCCGAGGATGCCGGACTGCGGCGGGTTCAGGATCGGCGAGGACATCAGCGAGCCGTAGACGCCGCCGTTGGAGATGGTGAAGGTGCCGCCCTGCATTTCCGCCATCGACAGCTTGCCGTCACGGGCGCGGGCGCCTTTTTCGGCAATGGCTTTCTCAATCGCGGCAAAGGACATCGCGTCGGCATCGCGGATCACCGGCACAACCAGGCCGGTGGGGGTGCCGGCGGCGACGCCCATGTGCACGAAGTTCTTGTAGACGATATCGGTGCCGTCGATCTCGGCGTTGACCTCGGGCACTTCTTTCAGCGCGTGGCAGCAGGCCTTGGTGAAGAAGGACATGAAGCCCAGTTTGACGCCGTGCTTCTTCTGGAACAGGTCCTTGTATTCGTTGCGCAGGGCCATCACCTCGGTCATGTCGACCTCGTTGTAGGTGGTGAGCATAGCGGCGGTGTTCTGGCTGTCCTTCAGGCGCTTGGCGATGGTCTGGCGCAGGCGGGTCATCTTCACCCGTTCCTCGCGCGCGGCATCGTCAGCCGTGACCGGGCCGCGCACCTGGGCCGGGGCCGGAGACGGAGCGGCGGGCGGAGCAGTCTTGGCGGCAGCCACCGCAGCGGCGACGTCTTCCTTCATGATGCGCCCGTCCCGGCCGCTGCCGGTGACTTGCGATGCATTGAGACCGGCTTCGGCCATTGCCTTTTCGGCGGAGGGGGCGTTGGCGACATCCTTGCCCGCGGCCGCGGGCGCCTCGGCCTGTGTTTGCGCTGCTGCCGGGGCAGCCGGTGCCGCGGAGGTGCCGGCGGCACTGCCGGAGATCACCCCGAGCTTGGCTGAGGCGGCGACGGTTTCCCCTTCGCCGGCGGTGATTTCGGCCAGCACGCCGGCTGCCGGGGACGGGACCTCGACCGATACTTTGTCAGTCTCCAGCTCGCACAGCATTTCGTCCTGCGCCACGCTGTCGCCGACCTTTTTGAACCAGGTCGAGACGGTGGCCTCGGAGACCGATTCCCCAAGCGCGGGCACGGTAATGTCGGTGGCGGCGGCCTGGTCATCCGCCTGGGCAGCGGGGGCAGAGGCATTTGCCTTGGGTTTCACGGTTTCCGGCCCTGCGGCGCCGGCCTCGGCGATATTCGCGAGCAGCGCGTCAACGCCGACGGTCTCGCCTTCCGGAGCGACGATATCCTGCAGCTTGCCGGCTGCGGGCGAGGGCACCTCGACGGTCACCTTGTCGGTTTCCAGTTCGCAGAGCATCTCGTCAGCGGACACGGTGTCGCCGGGTTGCTTGAACCAGGTGGCCACGGTGGCCTCGGTCACGGATTCGCCCAGGGTGGGTACGCGGACTTCGGTTGTCATATCTGTTTATCCTCAGATGCTCAGCGCTTCGTTCACGAGGGCTGCTTGTTGGGCTTTGTGCTGGCTGGCCAGACCGGTTGCAGGAGAGGCCGAGGTGGCGCGCCCGGCATAGACCGGCCTTGTGTGCTTGGCGCCGATCCGGGTCAGCACCCATTCGATGTTGGGTTCGATGAAGGTCCAGGCGCCCTGGTTCTTGGGCTCTTCCTGGCACCAGACCATTTCCGCCTGCTTGAAGCGTTCCAGCTCCTTCACCATCGAGATCGCCGGGAACGGGTAGAACTGTTCGACCCGCATCAGGTAAATGTCATCGATGCCGCGGGCGTCGCGTTCTTCCAAGAGGTCGTAGTAGACCTTGCCCGAGCACATGACCACGCGCTTGATCTTGTCATCCGCCACCAGCCGGGTGTCCGAATTGCCTTTCTGCGCATCATCCCACAGCACCCTGTGGAAGCTGGAGCCGGTGGTGAAATCCTCGGCGCTGGAGACTGCCAGCTTGTGGCGCAGCAGCGATTTCGGGGTCATCATGATCAGCGGCTTGCGGAAGGTGCGGTGCAGCTGGCGGCGCAGGATGTGGAAATAGTTCGCGGGCGTGGTGCAGTTGGCCACGATCCAGTTGTCCTGGCCGCACATCTGCAGGAAGCGTTCCAGCCGGGCAGAGGAATGCTCGGGGCCCTGGCCCTCGAAGCCATGCGGCAGCAGGCAGACCAGGCCCGACATCCGCAGCCATTTGCTTTCACCGGAGGAAATGAACTGGTCGAACATGATCTGCGCGCCGTTGGCGAAATCACCGAACTGGGCCTCCCACAGGGTGAGGGCGTTGGGTTCGGCCAGCGAATAGCCGTATTCAAACCCCAGCACCGCGTATTCCGACAGCGCCGAGTCGATCACGTCGAATTGCGACTGGCCGGCGCGGATGTTGTTGAGCGGATAGTAGCGCTCCTCGGTCTCCTGGTTGACGATGCCGGAATGGCGCTGCGAGAAGGTGCCGCGGGTGGCGTCCTGGCCCGCCAGGCGCACCGGGTAGCCCTCCAGCAGCAGCGAGCCGAATGCCAGCGCCTCGCCGGTCGCCCAGTCAAAGCCCTGGCCGGTTTCAAACATCTTGCCGCGGGCATCCAGGAACCGGCCGACGGTGCGGTGCATCGGGAAGCCGTCCGGCACCCGGCTGAGCGAAGCGCCGATTTCGGACAGGGTTTCCGGCGGGATCGCGGTGCGGCCGCGCTGGTAGTCGGCGTCTTTCTTGTCCAGATGCGACCAGCGCCCGTCCAGCCAGTCGGCCTTGTTGGGTTTGTAATTCTTGCCGGTCTCGAACTCCTCGTTGAGATGCGCCTGAAAGGCGGCCTTCATGTCCTCGATCTCGCCCTCGGGGATCAGGCCGTCCTTGACCAGCCGGTCTGTGTAGAGCGTCAGCGTGGTCTTGTGGCCCTTGATCTTCTTGTACATCAACGGGTTGGTGAACATCGGCTCGTCGCCTTCGTTGTGACCGAAGCGGCGGTAGCAGAAGATGTCGAGCACCACATCCTTGTGGAACTTCTGGCGGAATTCGGTGGCGACGCGGGCGGCGTGGACCACCGCCTCCGGGTCGTCGCCGTTGACGTGGAAAATCGGCGCCTCAACCACCAGCGCATTGTCGGTGGGATAGGGGGAGGAGCGCGAGAAATGCGGTGCTGTGGTGAAGCCGATCTGGTTGTTCACCACGATGTGCATGGTGCCGCCCGCCTTGTGGCCGCGCAGGCCGGAGAGGGCAAAACATTCCGCCACCACGCCCTGGCCGGCAAAGGCCGCATCGCCGTGCAGCAGGATCGGCAGCACCTGGCTGCGGTCCGTGTCGCCCAGCTGGTCCTGCTTGGCGCGGGCCTTGCCCAGAACCACCGGGTTCACCGCCTCGAGGTGCGAAGGGTTGGCGGTGAGGCTGAGGTGGACGGTGTTGCCATCAAAGGAGCGGTCGGAGGAGGCGCCGAGGTGGTATTTCACATCACCGGAGCCATCCACGTCCTCGGGCTTGAAGCTGCCGCCCTGGAATTCGTTGAAGATGGCGCGGTAGGGTTTCTGCATCACATTGGCCAGCACCGACAGGCGGCCGCGGTGCGGCATGCCGATCACGATGTCGCGCACCCCCAGCGCGCCGCCGCGCTTGATGATCTGCTCCATCGCCGGAATGAGGCTCTCACCGCCATCCAGGCCGAACCGCTTGGTGCCGGTGTATTTGACGTGCAGGAATTTCTCGAACCCTTCGGCCTCGACCATCTTGTTGAGGATCGCCTTGCGGCCTTCGCGGGTAAAGGTGATTTCCTTGTCGTAGCCCTCGATCCGCTCTTTCAGCCAGGCGGATTGCGCGGGGTCGGAGATGTGCATGTACTGCAGCGCAAAGGTGCCGCAATAGGTGCGTTTCACGATCTCGACAATCTGGCGCATGGTGGCGACCTGCAGCCCCAGAACGTTGTCGATAAAGATCGGCCGGTCCATGTCGGCATCGGTGAAACCATAGGATTTCGGATCCAGCTCCGGAAGCGCCGTGGCGGCATGCATGCCCAGCGGGTCCAGGTCCGCTGCCAGATGGCCGCGGATCCGGTAGGCGCGGATCAGCATCAGAGCCCGGATCGAGTCAAGAACGGCGCGCTGCACCTGATCGTCAGTGACCTCAACGCCCTTGGCGGAAGCCTTCTCCTTGATCTTCTTGCTTGCGCCCTTGGCCTCGGCCGGGGCCGGCCATTCGCCGGTCAGCGCGCCGGTGATGTCATCTGCGGGCGCGGGCGGCCAGTCATTGCGCGCCCAGGAGGGGCCCTGAGCCTCGGCCTTCACGTCCAGTTCGGCGTCGCCCATCTGGCGGAAGAACTCGGCCCAGGCGGCATCCACCGCATTCGGGTCATTGGCGTATTGGGCATAAAGCTGCTCCAGATACTCCGCGTTGTGCCCCTGCATGAAAGAGGAGGCGCGGAAGAGATCGTTTGGGCTTTGTTCGGTCATTTGGGTGCCTCTTGCAGGTTAGGACCGTATTCAACTTGGCCTTGGGCCAATCCCGGCAGCGTGTTCTGCACGGGTTTCAAAACAACGAAGTTACCATGGAACCTCGCGGCCAAGCCGGTTCTGCAAACCGTCTTGGCGGCGGTGTCCCGAAATTTCCTGCCGGTGACGCGCAACAGGCTGCCCGGCGGAGACCGCCGGGCAGCGCCTGCCCTGATATGTGACGGGCAGGCGAGGCCATTTACTTGCCGATCGCTTTCAGAACCGCTTCGCCCAGGCCGGCCGGGCTTTCGGCGACCACGATGCCTGCGGATTTCATCGCTTCGATCTTGTCCTCGGCGCCGCCCTTGCCGCCGGCGACAATCGCGCCCGCGTGGCCCATGCGGCGGCCCGGAGGGGCGGTGCGGCCGGCAATGAAGCCTGCAACCGGCTTCTTGCGGCCCTTCTTGGCTTCATCCGCCAGGAACTGCGCGGCTTCTTCCTCGGCGGAGCCGCCGATTTCGCCGATCATGATGATGCTTTCGGTTTCGTCATCACCCAGGAACCATTCCAGCACGTCGATATGCTCGGTGCCCTTGATCGGGTCGCCGCCGATGCCGACGCAGGTCGACTGGCCGAGGCCTACATCGGTGGTCTGCTTTACCGCCTCATAGGTCAGGGTGCCGGAGCGCGACACAACACCGACGGAGCCGCGGCGGTGGATGTGGCCGGGCATGATGCCGATCTTGCAGGCGTCGGGGGTGATCACGCCGGGGCAGTTCGGGCCGATCAGGATCGAGCTGGAGTTCTCCAGCGCCCGCTTGACCCGCATCATGTCCAGCACCGGGATGCCTTCGGTGATGCAGACGATCACTTCCATTTCCGCGTCGATCGCCTCGAGGATCGAATCTGCGGCAAAGGGCGGCGGCACGTAGATGACAGAGGCATTGGCCTCGGTCACATGCTTGGCTTCATGCACGGAGTTGAACACCGGCAGGCCCAGATGTTCCATGCCGCCTTTGCCGGGGGTGACACCGCCGACCATTTTGGTGCCATAGGCGATGGCCTGTTCAGAGTGGAAAGTGCCCTGCGAGCCGGTGAAGCCCTGACAGATAACTTTGGTGTTTTCGTCGATGAGGACTGCCATGATGTCGGTTCCTTCAAGCGGTATGTGTCTGTTGGTTCTGCGGGGTGGCCAATGAACGGCCGTCGAAGCGGATTTTTTCGAGGGTGGCCCGCCCCAGGACCACACTGGGAAAGACTCTGAAGCCGCCGCGGAATTCATAGATCCCGCGCCGGAGTTTCTGGCGGATCAGCGGCCAGCCCCTGGGGCGGTGGCGCGCCGGCCCGATGGCGTGTTCGTCCGGCGCCTCGTTGCCCTGTTCGGCAAGGGCCGGCTGGACCTGATAAACCTTGATGGCGCGCGCCGGCAGCGAGGCATCAAAGTTGAACAGGAGGTTGTCCAGGGTGATGTCGAACGGGCGGCTGTCCAGAAGGTGCTGTGCCGCCCGGCGCGAGATCGCATATGCGGCGCCGCCTGCGTGGCGGGACAGCATCTGGCGCACCTCGCGGCCCATATGGCTGACGCCATCCTTGCCAAGCGCGACCTGCAGCCGCGTCGCCCGCCAGCGTTCAAACTTGACGATGCCGGCATCCTGCGGCCACCAGGACAGGTCGTTCAGCCAGGCGCCGGTGTCGGGCGACAGGAAAACGTCATCCTCCAGGATCAGCGCCACATCGGCATCCGATCCCAGAAACGCCTCCCAGGCCCTGGCATGGCTGAGCGTGCAGGCCATGTCCTTGGTCTGGAAATAGCCCCAGTTGCCTTCGGATTTGCATTGCTGCAGCATTTCCCCGCGGCTGACCCGGGTGCTGTCCACCGCATTGATGCGCACAGCCGAAAGCCCGGCCTGATTCAGCTCGCGCTGCATCAGCTCCGCCCGGCCCGTCGCCTGCTGCAGGCCTATGAGGTAGACAGCCGCCTTCACCGGTTCTGTCCCTTAGCCCTTTACCGCTTTCACGATCTTCTCGGCGCCGTCTTTCAGGTTGTCGGCGGCGATCACATCGAGACCGGAGGTGTTGATGATCTCCTTGCCTTTTTCGACATTGGTGCCCTCAAGGCGGACCACCAGCGGCACTTTCAGGCCGACTTCCTTCACCGCGGCAACCACGCCCTCGGCGATGACGTCGCAGCGCATGATGCCGCCGAAGATGTTCACCAGGATGCCTTTGACCTGCGGGTCGGAGGTGATGATCTTGAACGCCTCGGTCACTTTTTCCTTGGTGGCGCCACCGCCCACGTCGAGGAAGTTGGCCGGCTCGGCCCCGTACAGTTTGATGATGTCCATGGTGGCCATCGCCAGGCCTGCGCCGTTCACCATGCAGCCGATCTCACCGTCCAGCGCGATGTAGTTCAGGTCGTATTTGGAGGCTTCCAGCTCTTTCGGGTCTTCCTCGGTGGTGTCGCGCAGCTCGGCGACATCGGCGTGGCGGTAGACCGCGTTGCCGTCAAAGCCGACCTTGGCGTCCAGCACCTTGAGGCTGCCGTCGTCCGCCACGATCAGCGGGTTGATCTCCAGCATCTCCATGTCCTTCTCGACGAAGGCTTGATACAGCTGGCCCATCAGTTTGACGCATTGTTTCACCTGGGCGCCTTTCAGGCCGAGCGAGAAGGCGATGCGGCGGCCGTGGTAGGCCTGGTAACCGGTGGCCGGATCAACGCTGAACGACAGGATCTTCTCCGGAGTGGCCGCAGCGACTTCCTCGATGTCCATGCCGCCCTCGGTCGAGCAGACAAAGGAAATGCGCGAGGTCTGGCGGTCGACCAGCAGCGCCAGGTACAGCTCGGTTTCGATGCCGGAGCCGGCCTCGATATAGATGCGGTTCACCTGCTTGCCGGCCGGGCCGGTCTGATGGGTGACCAGGGTGCGGCCCAGCATCTTCTTGGCTTCCTCGGCGGCTTCCTCGACCGATTTGGTCAGGCGCACGCCGCCCTTTTCACCGGCATCCGCTTCCTTGAAGGAGCCCTTGCCGCGGCCGCCTGCGTGGATCTGTGCCTTGACCACCCACAGCGGGCCGTCGAGTTCACCGGCGGCGGTTTTGGCATCTTCGGCTTTCAGCACCACGCGTCCGTCGGACACCGGAGCACCGTAGCTGCGAAGAAGGGCTTTTGCCTGATATTCGTGGATGTTCATCTGAAACTGTCCCGTCTGGCTGCAATTGTCTGTTGTTAATAGGCCGTCTTAAGGCCAAGTGTTAAAGGCTTATTTGACAGGGCGCGGGGAAATGGCGAAGATTTTCAGGTTTTGTGATCACGGATTTTGGGGGTGTGATCACAAACTTTCGGAAGCTTAACGGTGGTGATTCGAGCCTGGCGGCATTGGGCCGCCAGCGCCGTATCACAAACCAAAAGCGTCAAGCGCCGGAGCCGGGACGCCGCGGCAAAAGAAAAGGGTCCGCCGAAGCGGACCCCCTGATGAGCGCAAGGCTGGATGGCTCAGGCCAGCGTGCCGTCGATGCCTTTGCAAGCCTCGACCAGGCCTTTCACGGCATTGACCGAGTTGTCGAACATGACCTGCTCTTCCTCGTTCAGCTGGATGTTCACGACCTTCTCGATGCCGCCGGCGCCGATTACGGTGGGCACGCCCACATACATGCCCTTCACGCCCAGCTCGCCGTCGCAATAGGCCGCGCAGGGCAGCACGCGCTTCTGGTCTTTCAGGTAGGCTTCGGCCATTTCGATGGCGCTGGTGGCCGGCGCATAGAAGGCAGAACCGGTTTTCAGCAGGCCGACGATTTCCGCGCCGCCGTCACGGGTGCGCTGCAGGATCGCGTCCAGGCGTTCCTGAGTGGTCCAGCCCATCTTGACCAGATCGGGCAGCGGGATGCCGGCCACTGTGGAATAGCGCACCGAGGGCACCATGGTGTCGCCATGGCCGCCCAGCACAAATGCGGTGACGTCCTTCATCGAGACGTTGAATTCCTCGGCCAGGAAGTGGCGGAAGCGGGCGGAGTCCAGCACCCCGGCCATGCCGCAGACCTTGTTCGCGGGCAGGCCCGAGAATTGCTGCAGCGCCCAGACCATCGCGTCCAGCGGGTTGGTGATGCAGATCACGAAGGCGTCCGGCGCGTGGTCGCGGATGCCTTCGCCGACGGATTTCATCACCTTGAGGTTGATGCCCAGCAGGTCATCGCGGCTCATGCCCGGCTTGCGCGGGACACCTGCGGTGACGATGCAGACATCGGCGCCTGCGATGTCCTCGTAAGACTGGGTGCCTTTGAGGCTGGCGTCGAAGCCTTCGGAGGGACCGGATTGTGCGATGTCCAGCGCCTTGCCTTCGGGGGTGCCTTCGGCGATGTCAAAGAGCACGACGTCGCCGAGTTCCTTGAGGGCTGCGAGATGTGCGAGGGTGCCGCCGATCTGACCTGCGCCGATGAGGGCGATTTTGGGTCGTGCCATTGGGAATGTCTCCGGTCCGGTTGAAATTTCCTGATGCCTACGGCGTAACGCTCCGCCGTGCAAGGGTTCCGCGCTGCGGCAAAGGGTTCGGTATACTTGTGCATGCCGCGCTGCTATCGCTAAAGGGCGTGTAATTCAGGGCTTTCGAGGGCGGGCAATGGCGGCATTTGATGCGATGTTTTTCGTTTTTGCCATTCCGGCGGTCGTTTTTGCGGGCGTCTCCAAGGGCGGTTTCGGATCCGGCGCCGCCTTTGCCTCGGCGGCGATTCTGGCGCTGGTGATTGACCCGGGCGCAGCATTGGCGCTGATGCTGCCGCTGTTGATGCTGATCGATCTGGCTTCGCTGAAACCCTATTGGGGGCGCTGGAACTTGCGGGCTTCGCTGCTGCTGATTGGCGGCGGCTTGCCCGGCGTGGCGCTGGGGGCCTGGCTGTATGCGGCGGTGAATGACGATGTGATGCGGGTGCTGATCGGCGCTGTGTCGGTCGGCTTTGTGCTGTGGCGGATGCGCGGCCGTTTCGGAGTAAGCGTGTCGGCCGGAGCCCCGCTGTCTTCCGGGGCGGGGGCGCTGGCCGGGCTGGCGGTGGGGTTCACCAGTTTTGTCAGCCATGCGGGCGGGCCGCCGGCCGCGGTTTACCTCCTCAGCCTGAAGTTGCGGAAAACCGAATATCAGGCCAGTACCGTGCTGATATTCTGGGCCATCAACCTCGCCAAGGCGGTGCCTTATGCCGGGCTGGGGCTGTTCACACGTGAAACACTGATGCTGGATCTGATGCTGGCGCCCTTTGCCCTGCTTGGCGCCTGGCTGGGGGTGAAGCTGCATCACAGGATGCCGGAGCGTGTGTTTTTTGCGCTGACCTATCTGCTTCTGACCGCCACCGGCAGCAAGCTGATTTGGGACGGGTTGACCTGATACCTGCATCGGAGGCGGCCCGCCGGGGCGTCCCCGGCCGCTGTCTCCACAGCCTGGAAACCTGCCTCGATCGCTGCTCAGGCGTCGCTGCCGGTGTCCGGCAGTGCTTCTGCGAGCACTTCATAAGACTGGCCCGACGCCACCAGGCAGGTCATGCCGTTCGGCGTGGTGACTGTAATGGTCCAGCTGCCGGTCTCGCCGGAGGCAAAGGTTTCCATCACCATGCCTTTCTGGCCCACGCCGATGCTTTGACGGCTTTCACCGTATTTTTCCGCCAGCCGTTTGATCACCACGTCGCGCGGGGCGCAGTTGCGGCTTTGCGCGGTGGCAGGTGCAGCAGCCAGAGCCAGGGCGGCGAGGGCTGCCGGGAGTGCGAAGAATGAGTTTTTCATCTCGTTTTACCCTTTCCGGAACGGCCGGACTGAACCGGGAGCCAGATGGCAGCCCCCGGTATCCCCCTTCGGGCCGGTGTGTAACGCAGTTCGAAATGCAGGCCCCATGCCTGCGGGCATCAGGTGCGGCCTGGGGCGGCGGCAGGGATCCTGTGCCTTGGTGCCCACTAGTTTGCCAACCAGATGCTGAAAAGGGGTTAACCCTGCGGGCGCCTGAAAATCACAAATTATATCAGCACCTTGCTGCATATGCGGGGAAAGTTACGCTGCGGTGCGGCGGAATTGTACTTGAAAGTATACAGTCGAAACTGTACCGATTTACGCAACAAAATAACTTTAGGAGTGGCCATATGGACCCGCGCACGCGTCCTTACCGTTCGGTTCTGTACATCCCCGGCTCCAAGCCACGGGCGCTGGAAAAGGCCAAGACTCTGCCGGTGGACGCGGTGATCTTCGATCTTGAAGATGCGGTATCGGTGGATGAAAAACCCAATGCCCGCGCAACCTTGACGCAGGCACTGGCGGCCGGCGGTTTCGGCGCGCGGATGAAGATCGTGCGGATCAACGGTCTGGACACCGAATGGGGGCGCGACGACGCCATCGCCGCCGCCCGTATGGCGTGCGACGCGATTCTGCTGCCCAAGGTGAATGCGCCTGCGGATCTGGACGCGCTGGCGGAAATCACCGGCGATATCCCGCTGTGGGCGATGATGGAAACCCCGCGGGGCATGCTGAATGCCGCTGCCATCGCTGCGCACCCCAAGCTGCAGGGCATGGTGATGGGCACCAATGACCTGGCCAAGGAGCTGCAGACCCGTTTCCGCCCCGACCGGCTGCCGATGATGGCCGGTCTGGGTCTGTGCCTGCTGGCCGCCAAGGCCGAAGGGCTGGTGATCGTCGATGGTGTCTATAACGCCTTCAAAGACGTCGAGGGCCTGGCCGCGGAATGCGCGCAGGGCCGCGACATGGGATTTGACGGCAAGACCCTGATCCACCCGGCGCAGGTGGAGGTGGCCAATGGGGCCTTTGCCCCGACCGAACGCGAAATCGAGACCGCCCGCCGCCAGATCGCCGCATTTGAAGAGGCCCAGGCCGCAGGACAGGGTGTTGCCGTGGTCGGTGGCAGGATAGTCGAGAACCTGCATGCGGCGACGGCGCGCGAAATCCTCGCAAAAGCGGATGCAATCGCCGCGCTTTCCGCATAGGTGTTAATCAGCTTAACATTTGAGAGGGGCTGAAATGGCGCTTTTGATCCTGGGACTTCTGCTGTGGTGGGGCGGCCACCTGTTCAAACGGCTGGCGCCGGAGGCGCGCGCCGCGATGGGCAATGGCGGCCGCGGCGCGGTGGCGCTGGTGCTGGCGGCCGGCGTGGTGCTGATGGTGCTGGGCTACCGCAGCACCGGGTTCACCCATGTCTGGGCGCCGCCGTCCTTCATGGTGCATATCAACAACCTGATGGTGCTGATCGCGATCTACATGATGAGCCCGGCGCCGAAGAAAGGCGCGCTGCTGAATGGGATGCGCCATCCGATGCTGGCGGGCTTCAAGCTGTGGGCCGCGGCGCATCTTCTGGTTAACGGCGACCTCGCCTCGATCATCCTGTTCGGCGGGCTGCTGGCCTGGGCGGTTGCGCAAGTCATCGTGATCAACCGCACGGAACCGGCATGGCAGCCGCGGCCCAAAGGCTCCATCGCCAAGGATGCGATGTTCTTTGCCGCCTCGATTGTTCTGATGGGGGTGATCGGCTACGTCCACGGGATGATCGGGCCGTCGCCCTTTCCAGGATAGGATACCATGAAACTCTACCGATTTTTGTCCGAGGACGACACCTCTGCCTTTTGCCACAAGGTTACCGACGCGCTGAACAAGGGCTGGGAGCTGCACGGCAGCCCGACCCAGACCTTTGATCCTGTGAAGGGGGTCATGCGCTGCGGCCAGGCCGTGGTGAAGGAGGCGGACGGAACCTACACGCCTGAGACCAAACTGGGAGAACACTGATGGCCAAGACCAATCCGGCCAAGACAAATCCGGGAAGATTTTTCGAGGATTACACTGTCGGCGAGGTGATCCGCCACGCGGTGCCGCGCACGGTGTCGGGCGGCGAACGGGCGCTCTATCATGCGCTCTATCCGGCACGCCATGCGCTGTATTCTTCGGATGAATTTGCCCGGGCCGCTGGTCTGCCTGCGGCGCCGCTGGATGATCTGGCGGCGTTCCATGTGGTGTTCGGCAAGACGGTGCCGGACATCTCGCTGAATGCGCTGGCGAATCTCGGTTATGCCGAAGGCCGCTGGCTGCTGCCGGTCTATCCCGGCGACACCCTGCGCTCCGAATCCGAGGTGATCGGGCTTAAGCAGAACTCCAACGGCAAATCCGGCGTGGTCTATGTGCGCACCCGCGGGCTGAACCAGCGCGATGAATGCGTGATGGAATATGTGCGCTGGGTGATGGTGCGCAAGCGCGATCTTGACGCGCCCGCGCCCGAGACGGTGATCCCTGAGCTGAACAAGGTGATCCCGGCGGAGCAGCTGGCGGTCCCGGCAGGGCTGGATTTCAGCACTTACGATTTCACCCTGGCCGGCGAGCCGCACCGCTGGGGCGATTACGCGGTGGGCGAGACCATCGACCATGTGGATGGCGTCACCATCGAGGAAGCCGAGCACATGCTGGCGACCCGCCTGTGGCAGAACACCGCCAAGGTGCATTTCGACAACACCGCGCGCCCCGATGGCACCAGGCTGATCTATGGCGGCCATGTGATCTCGATGGCGCGGACGCTGTCGTTCAACGGGCTGGCCAATGCGCAGATGATTGTGGGCCTGAATGGCGGAGCCCATGCCAACCCCTGCCTGTCCGGCCTGACCGTGCGGGCCTGGTCCGAAGTGCTGGACAAGGCCGACACGTCTGCGCCCGGCGTCGGTGCAATCCGGCTGCGGCTGGTGGCGACCAAGGGCGGCGCGCCGTTTGAACTGAAGGGCGAGGATGGCAAGTATCTGCCGGATGTTCTGCTGGATCTCGATTACTGGGCCTTGATGCCCAAGTAACGGGGCAGGGGGTGCTGCCCCCTCGCAGGCGCTGCCTGCTCACCCCCGGAGTATTTCTGACCAGAAAGACGCAGCGCGAATATCGCGGCGGGCAGAAATGTGATGACCCGCCGCGGATTTGCTGCCTAAGCTGGCGGCATGCGGGTTTTGCAGTTTCTGGTTCTCTTTACGCTTTCCCTCTGGCCGCTGCGGACAGCGGCCTGCGATTTGGCATTGGTGCTGGCGGTGGATGTGTCCGGCTCGGTGGATGCCGATGAGTACCGGGTGCAGATGGACGGGCTGGCGGAGGGGCTGCGCGACGGGGTTGTGTCCGAGGCGCTGGTCAAGGCGCGCGCGCAAGTGCTTTTGGTGCAATGGTCCGGTGAGTCCCGGCAGGAGGTGACGCTGCCTTGGGCGCCTGTCCGCAGTTTCGCCGATGTGGAAGCGCTTGCCCGGCAAATCGAACAGGCGCCGCGGCCCTGGCGCAACTATTCCACCGCAGTGGGGGAGGCGCTGTTGCTGGCGCTGGATCAGTTCTCCGCGGTTCCGGACTGCAGGCGCAGGGTGATCGACATCTCCGGCGACGGGTTTTCCAACGAAGGTGTCGAGCCGCGCGCCGCGCATGGGGCGCTGTCAGCCCTCGGGGTGACCGTGAATGCCATCGCCATCGAACAGAGCGAACCGGACCTGACGGCCTATTTCTATGAAAATGTGATCCGCGGCGACGGGGCATTTGTGGTCACCGCTGCCAGCTTTGACGACTACCCCGCACGGATCCGCAAAAAGCTGGTGCGGGAGGTCGCAAGGCAGACAGCTGCGCTGCCGCTTGAGGCAGACAGGAGGGGGCAGGCTTTGCAGTGATTTGCAGAGTGCCTTGTGATTCTGCAAAAAATTTTCAATCCGCGGATTTGTGATCACTAATTATTTGCTGTGATCACAAGTTGTGGCCTGTTAGCGCCAACAGGGCAATTTCACGTGTTTTTTAACACATCCTTCGGGTGACACGACGTAAAAATCGGCTAAAACGTCGTCAGCCAACCTGAAAAGGAGCCAATATGGCCGATGTCAATCGGGGCAACCGCCCGCTTTCGCCGCATTTGCAGGTCTACCGGCCGCAGCTGACCTCTGTGACGTCGATCCTGACGCGGATCACCGGCAACGCGCTGGTCGTCTCGGCGCTGCTGATTGCCTGGTGGTTCCTGGCCGCTGCCACCTCGCCTGAATATTTTGCCACCGCCAACGGCGTGCTGACCAGCTGGTTCGGCGACCTGGTGATGACCCTGTCGGCGCTGGGGCTGTGGTATCACACGCTGGCGGGCATCCGGCACCTGATCTGGGACAATGGGTATATGCTGGAACTGGATCAGGCCGAGAAGCTGGGCTGGTTTGTGATCACGGGTTCGGCGGTTCTGACCGTTCTGACCATTATTATCGTCTAAGCTGGGGACATAACGCGATGCGATATCTGACTGACCGCAAGCGCGCCGTTGGCATGGGCGCTGCAAAATCCGGAACCAGCCATCACTGGTCGATGCAGGTGAGCTCGATTGCTCTCCTGATCCTGGTGCCGCTGTTTGTCTTCACCTTCGGCCCGGCGCTGGGCGGATCCTATGAAGAGATTACCGCCTATTATGCGCGTCCGTTCCCGGCACTTGTGGCGGCGCTGACGATCTGGGTCGGCATGATGCACTTCAAATCCGGCGCCCAGATCATGATCGAGGATTACGTGCACGGCGTCAAAGGCCGCCTGACGATCATCCTGGTCAACTGCCTGTCCTATGCTGTCGCCGCGACCAGCGCCTATGCGCTGATCCGCCTGGCCCTGTAACTCCCCGAGGTTTCCATCAATGGCTGCTTACGAATACGAAACACATGAATATGACGTGGTCGTGGTTGGCGCCGGCGGGGCCGGCCTCCGCGCGACGCTGGGCATGGCCGAGCAGGGCTTGCGCACTGCCTGCGTGACCAAAGTGTTCCCGACCCGCTCCCACACCGTGGCGGCGCAGGGCGGCATTGCCGCCTCGCTGGGCAACATGGGGCCGGACAGCTGGCAGTGGCATATGTATGACACCGTCAAGGGCTCGGACTGGCTGGGCGACACCGACGCGATGGAGTACCTGGCCCGCGAAGCCCCCAAAGCGGTCTATGAGCTGGAGCATTACGGTGTGCCGTTCAGCCGGACCGAAGAGGGTAAGATCTACCAGCGCCCGTTCGGCGGCCACACCACCGAGTTCGGCGAAGGCCCGCCGGTGCAGCGCACCTGCGCCGCCGCTGACCGCACCGGCCACGCGATCCTGCACACGCTGTATGGCCAGAGCCTCAAGAACAACGCGGAATTCTATATCGAGTATTTCGCCATCGACCTGATCATGTCCGAGGACGGGCAGTGCCAGGGTGTGGTCTGCTGGAAGCTGGATGACGGCACCATGCATGTCTTCAACGCCAAGATGGTGGTGCTGGCAACCGGCGGTTATGGGCGTGCCTATTTCTCGGCCACCTCGGCGCATACCTGCACCGGCGACGGCGGCGGCATGGTGGCGCGCGCAGGCCTGGCGCTGCAGGACATGGAGTTCGTGCAATTCCACCCGACCGGCATCTACGGCTCCGGCTGCCTGATTACCGAGGGCGCGCGCGGCGAAGGTGGTTACCTGACCAACTCCGAAGGCGAACGCTTCATGGAGCGTTATGCCCCCCAGTACAAAGACCTGGCGCCGCGCGACTATGTCAGCCGCTCGATGACCATGGAAATCCGCGAAGGCCGCGGTGTGGGGGCTGAGGGCGACCATATTCACCTGAACCTCAATCACCTGCCGCCCGAGGCGCTGGCGGAACGGCTGCCGGGCATTTCCGAGTCGGCCAAGATCTTTGCAGGTGTGGATGTCACCAAAGAGCCGATCCCGGTTCTGCCCACCGTGCACTACAACATGGGCGGCATCCCGACCAACTATTGGGGCGAGGTGCTGAATCCGACCGAAGACAACCCGACCGGTGTTGTGCCGGGCCTGATGGCGGTGGGCGAGGCGGGCTGCGCCTCGGTGCATGGGGCCAACCGCCTGGGCTCCAACTCTTTGATCGACCTGGTGGTCTTCGGCCGGGCCTCGGCCATCCGCGCAGGCAAGGTTGTGGATCCAGAGGCGGCGAACCCTGTGCTGAACACGGCGTCCGTGGACAAGGCGTTCGACCGCTTTGACAGCCTGCGCAACGCCAAGGGCGGCATCCCGACCGCGGATCTGCGGCTGGAGATGCAGCGCACCATGCAGGCGGATGCGGCGGTGTTCCGCACCGACAAGACCCTGAAAGAGGGTCTCGGGAAGATGACTGCCATTGCGGCCAAGCTGGACGATCTGGCGGTGACCGACCGGTCGCTGGTGTGGAACTCCGACCTGATGGAGACACTGGAGCTGACCAATCTGATGCCCAACGCGCTGGCCACCATCGTAGGCGCAGAGGCCCGCAAGGAAAGCCGCGGCGCCCATGCGCATGAGGATTACGCAACCCGCGACGACGAGAACTGGCGCGTCCACACCGTCTCCCGCGTGGAGGGCAGCAAGGTGGAGCTCAGCTACCGCCCGGTGATTACCGACCCGCTGTCGACCGAAGACGAAGGCGGCATCAGCCTCAAGAAAATCGCGCCCAAGGCGCGGACGTTCTAAGGAGACAGATCATGGTACAATTCAGCCTCCCCAAGAACTCGCGGATGACCACCGGCAAAACCTGGCCCAAGCCGGAGGGTGCCGCCAATGTGCGCAAGTTCAAGATCTACCGCTGGAACCCGGACGACGGCGAGAACCCGCGGGTTGATACCTATTTCCTGGATATGGACAGTTGCGGCCCGATGGTGCTGGACGCGCTGATCAAGATCAAGAACGAGATTGATCCGACGCTGACCTTCCGCCGTTCCTGCCGCGAAGGGATCTGCGGGTCCTGCGCAATGAACATCGACGGCATCAACACGCTGGCCTGTATCTATGGCATGGACGAGATCAAGGGCGATGTGGCGATCTATCCGCTGCCGCATATGCCGGTGATCAAGGACCTGATCCCGGATCTGACGCATTTCTATGCTCAGCATGCGTCGATCATGCCCTGGCTGGAAACCAAGACCAACCGCCCCGCGAAAGAGTGGAAGCAGTCGATCGAGGACCGCAAGAAGCTGGACGGGCTTTATGAATGCGTGATGTGCGCCAGCTGCTCGACCTCCTGTCCCAGCTACTGGTGGAACGGCGACCGCTACCTCGGCCCCGCGGCGCTGCTGCACGCCTACCGCTGGATCATTGACAGCCGCGACGAGGCCACACCGGAGCGCCTGGACCAGCTGGAAGATCCGTTCAAGCTGTACCGCTGCCACACCATCATGAACTGCGCCAAGACCTGCCCCAAGGGTTTGAACCCGGCCAAGGCGATTTCACATATCAAGCAAATGATGGTCGAGCGCAGCGTTTGAGCGCAGCAGGGCTGATCCGCGAGGATCCGCCGTCCTGCGGCGATGAAAATTGCACCGCCCCCGGTTTCCTGCGAAACCGGGGGCATTGTTTTTCCCCAAGCAGGCGGCGGGCCAATTATGAAAACCATCTTTGCGGCCATGGCGGCCCTAAGCCTTCTTTCAGGCTGCCTGTCGGCGGCGGACAATGACCGCTTGGGGGCACAGCTTGCTGCCACCGATGCCCGCATCCCCGGATGTATCGAAGCGGCAGGCATCACCGGCCAGTACCGGGTGCGGACTGAATTCCTCGGCCATGGCGCCGGGGCGACAGTCTTGCGGACCGTGCAGGCCGGACCAACCGTAACAGACGGGCAGGCCGCGCAGGCAACCTCCTGCATCAACACCTGACGTAAACCGGTTGAGCTGCGGTGCCAGCCGCTATAGGCTGCCGGAATGCAACCTCATGTTTTTGCCATTCTTTTAGCCGGGTTTGCCGGTCTCGCTATGCCGCTGGGCGGATTCCTTGCCTGGTGCGAGCATATCCGCAACCCGATGCTCCGGGACGAGCTGCTGCACAGCATCGGCGCCTTTGGCGGCGGGGCGCTGGCCTCTGCGGTGGCGCTGGTGCTGGTGCCGGAAGCGGCGGAGGTCCTGCCGCCGGTGCTTGCCGTGGTGTTGTTTGCAGGGGGCGGGGGGGTGTTCTTTGCGGCAGATGCCATGTTGCAAAAGCACGGCGGCAGCGGGGCGCTGCTGCTGGCGATGCTGCTGGATTTCCTGCCCGAGGCGATGGCGCTGGGGGCGATGCTGGTGGCGGATGCTGCCACTGCCAGGCTGCTGGCACTGATGATCTTTCTGCAAAACCTGCCCGAGGGTTTTGCTGCCTTCCGCGAGATCTGGCGCGGCCGCAGCCCGGCCTGGCATGTGCTGCTGGCTTTTCTGGGGCTGTCCGCACTGGGGCCGGTCTGCGCGCTGGCAGGGCTCGTCTGGCTGGCCGACGCCCGCGCAGCACTGGGGGCGATCATGATTTTTGCCGCCGGCGGGATTCTCTATCTGCTGTTTCAGGATATTGCGCCCAAGGCCCATTCCAGCCGCAGCAGCGTGCCGGCGCTGGGTGCGGTTGCGGGTTTTGCGCTGGGGCTGGCCGGCGACCTTCTGACCGGCTGAGACTGGCCGCCAGGGTTTGCAATGCAGTTCCTGCATGACGCCCTTGCACGATTATCTGCTGCAGCGGATTTGGCCAGCGCTTATCTGTCTGCGCAAGGGAGGCTCGTGCCAGACTATGGAGGCAACCCGATGGACACCGTGACCCCGAAAAAGAAACAGGCCGCACAAGATGCGCTGGATGCGCTGGAGCAAGCCTTTGCCTATTCCGCTCCGGAACCGCTGCCGGCGGGCAAGCAGGCTGATCCCGGCGATTGGCTGATCGAATACTATCAGGCGGCCTGAGGCTCCTGGCAGTTGAGGCTGCGGCAGCGGCAGCGTAGACAAGGGCCATGCCCCTGTTGCTGCTGCTTCTCCTTGCCGCTGTGTCCGGCTATTTCCTGTGGCGCCGCAATGCCACCGGCCTGACCCGCAATTGCCGCTGGCGCCAGCAGCGTGCCCAGGGGCAATGGCACTGCAGCTATTGCGGCGCGGTTGCGCCGGGCGGTGAGGCGCCGCGCATCTGCCGCAATCCGCAACGCAAGCCCTGACGGAACGCTCCCGCGCCCGCAGGCGCACCGGCTTTGCCGGAACGCCTTCCGTGCGGCCTTGGGGGGGGGGGGGGGGGGGGGTTGGGGGGGGGGGGGGGGGGGGAGAGGGGGGGGGGGGGGGGGGAGACCTTTTTTTTTTTCGGTTTTGTCCCCGTCCTCCCTCTTTGTCCCGCTCCCGGGCCCAACTGCGGCGGGGTTTTGCAAAGCCCCTGACGCAGGCGGGAGTGCACCGGCCTGCCGGTAAGCTGCAGACATGGCGAAAAAAACACTTGAACGACTCAGGCACATGCCCGATACGGGCGCCCAAGACGCCAACGCACGCGCCTCTGGCGAAAGGGGTTACGCCCCTACGGTTACGTAGCGACGGTAACGTCTCTGACAGTACTGAGCGGTCATATATGGCCGGGTCTTTTGGAGATGACCATGAACGCAAACGTGGCCGGGCTGACTGCCCGTAATTGCGAAACTGTATCCCGCACTCTGAGCTTTATCGCCGCAAACCGGTTTGAGCGGCCGACGCTGGTGGTGGACGCCGAAGCTGTTGCGGCCAAATACCGGGCGCTGGCCCGCGGGCTGGGCCGGGCCCGCATTCACTATGCGGTCAAGGCCAATCCGGCAGCGGCTATTCTTGAGCGGCTGGTGCAGGAGGGATCCAATTTCGACGCCGCCAGCCGGGCGGAGATCGAGCTGTGCCTGGCGGCAGGGGCCGCGGCCAGCCGGATCACCTTTGGCAATACCATCAAACGTCCCGCCGACATCGCCTTTGCCCACAGCATCGGCATCACCCATTTCGCCGCCGATGCGCGTGAGGAGCTGGACAAGCTGGCCGCGCATGCGCCGGGAGCCAGGATCTGTCTGCGGCTGATCGTCGAGGCCAGCGAAGCCGATTGGCCGCTCAGCCGTAAATTCGGCTGCACCCCGGAAAAGGCGCTGAAGCTGATGGATTATGCCGCCGCCCGCGGTTTGCTGGTCGACGGTCTGTCTTTCCATGTCGGCTCGCAGACCCGCGAGCCGCAGATGTGGCAGGGCACGCTGCAGCAGGTGGCGGGGGTCTGGCGCCAGGCGCATGAGGCCGGCCATAAGCTGAACCTGCTGAACATTGGCGGCGGTTTCCCGGCCTCTTATGGCTCGGACATGATGCCGGCCGAAGATTACGCCCGCGCGGTGATGGCGCAGGTCGGCGCGTATTTTGGCGATGTGGCGGAGATCATGGCCGAACCGGGCCGCGGCCTGGTGGCCGAGGCAGGCGCCATTGCCGCCGAGGTGCTGCTGGTCTCGCGCAAGCATGACGATGATCTGCACCGCTGGGCCTATCTCGACATCGGCATGTTCTCGGGCCTGGCCGAAACCATGGGCGAGGCGATCCGCTACCGGATCACCACGGACCGCGACCATGAGACCACCGGCCCCTGCATTCTGGCGGGCCCCTCCTGCGACAGCGCGGATGTGCTGTACGAGCGCAAGCCCTACCAGCTGCCGCTGGGGCTGAAGGGCGGCGACCGCGTGGTGATCCATTCCTGCGGCGCTTATACTTCGACCTATGCGTCGGTCGGCTTCAACGGCTTCCCGCCGCTGGACGTGGTTGTGATCTGACAGAGCCGTCCAGCCGCCGCTGCGGGCTTGCAAGCCCGCGGCGATGCGGTCTTGATGGGGCATACAAGACAGGAAGGTTTGCCCCATGACCGACATTTTCGAAGCCCCCGCCGATGCGGAGGCCCGCCGCGCCGTCCGGCCAGTGGTGTGCTATCCCAACGGGACCCTGCCTGCGCCCGATCTGGCGCTGTATCAGCAGGCCCGGCTGGGCGCGGTGAAATCCGGCGAGGTGCTGGCGCAGCCCCGTGAAGCCGCCTGTTTCGAGGTGCCGGCCGGGCATTTCTTCCGGATCAGCTCGGTCGAGGGGCCGCAGGTCGGCGACCTCAACCTGTGGAACAGGAATGACCTCAGCGAGCGGTTCTATTCCGGCAAGACCCGTGCCTTGCATGGCACCCACATCACCAGGGGCGAGCGGATGTGGAGCAGTTTCCCGCATCTGCGCCCCATGGCCACGATAACCGCGGATACCTTGGGCTGGTACGGGATCGACGATTTTGGCGGCTCGGTGCATGACGTGATCGGCACCCGCTGCGATCCCTACACCGGCAACCTGCTGGCCGGCAGCCAGTACCACCACTGCTGCCATTCAAACCTGACGCGCGCACTGGCGGAGCATCTTGGCATTTCCCGGGCGGAGGCGGAGCCGCATGTGCATGATGTGCTCAACGTCTTCATGTGCACCGGCTTTACCCGTGACACCGGCCAGTATTTCATGAAGGCCAGCCCGGTGCGGCCCGGTGATTATCTGGAGTTCTTCGCCGAGATTGATCTTCTGGGTGCCCTCAGTGCCTGTCCCGGCGGCGATTGCTCGGCTGGGCATTCCAGCGATACCGCGGCCTGCCATCCGCTAATGATCGAGATTTTTGCGCCCGCGGCAGGCGCGCTGAAGGGCTGGCAAAGCCCGCAGCGCAATGGCTATGATGGCAGCCATGGCCAGCCGTGACCATAAGAGAAAGGCATTAATTACAGCGTGACGGCCAATTTTGGCGCGATCTATGAAAGGGGAGGGATCCGAAGGAATGAAGCGGCGCTAAACTGGCCCAGCCTTGAGAATGCATGGAATCACTGCGGCCAGAAAATGAAAAAAGTGCCTTGTGACCGCATTGATCAAACCTCAGCCTGGCGAGGAAAAAGGGCAGGGGAAAACCGCTGCCCGTACTTTTTATACAATTGCCACTGCGTCAGGCAAATGCGGCTTCCAACGCAATTTCCACCATGTCGCCGAAGCTGCGCTCGCGCTGATCGGACGGCAAGGCTTCGCCGCTGCCCAAATGGTCAGATACCGTCAGCACCGCCAGGGCCCGGCAGCCGTGCCGGGCAGCAAGCGTGTACAGCTCTGCTGCTTCCATCTCCACGCCGAGAATGCCATGGCGCACCATCTGTTCATTCAGATCCGGCCGCTCGTCATAGAACACATCCGAGGAGTAGATACCGCCGATATGTGTTGCGGTATTGCGTTTTGCTGCTGCTTGCGCCGCTGCCTGCAGCAGGCCCCAGTCGGCGCAGGGGGCAAAGTTCAGCTCCCGGAAGATGCCGCTGGAGGGGCTGTTCAGAGTGCTGGCAGTCATCGCCAGGATCACGTCGCGGAGCTTGACGCTGTCCTGCATGCCGCCGCAGGAACCAATGCGGATCAGCGTTTTGGCGCCAAAATCGCGGATCAGCTCATTGGCGTAGATCGACAGCGAAGGCATCCCCATGCCGCTGCCTTGAATTGTCACCGGATGCCCGTTCCAGCTGCCGGTATAGCCCAGCATCCCGCGCACCTCGTTGACCAGTTTGGGGGCTGTCAAAAATGTCTCTGCGGCCCATTTCGCCCGGTAGGGGTCGCCAGGCATCAAAACGGTTTCCGCAATGTCGTCTTTTGCGGCACCAATATGAATGGTCATCGCGTTGCTCCGCCGTCAGGATCAGATTTCCAGGTCGGAAATATCCATGCCCGCGGTCAGCGCGGCATGCACCCAATGCGGTTTGCGGCCGCGGCCGGTCCAGGTTTCCTCGTGGTTGTGGGGATTGCGGTATTTCGGGGCCGCTTTGTTCTTCTTTACGCCCTGGCGCGACGCATTGGCGATTTCTTCCAGGGAAAAGCCGTATTTTGCAGCCGCTTCTTCAGCCGCCTTCAAAGCTTCCTGGCGTTCGCGCAGTTCCGCTGCGCGCAGCGCTTCTTCCACATCGCCTTGCAGCTGAAGAAGTTCTTTTCTGGTCATTGCCGAAAGATCAAGGGTCATTCTGCACTCCACATTAAATGACATACCGGAGATCCCGGTATGTCATTCTTTATGGCGCGAATGCCAGACTCGTTTCAGCATCTTTTTTCTAATTCGCGGAAAAATGCCGAAGAAAGGTCAATTCACTGCAATTTCCGGTGGCCTTGCCAAGTTCACAATGTCGCTCATAATTGAATTGAGCTCGAAGTCTTTGGGGGTGTAAACGCGCGCCACGCCCATGGATTTCAGCCTTTCCGCGTCGTCATCAGGGATGATCCCGCCGACGATCACCGGAATATGGCCAAGGCCGGCCTCCTGCATGCGGCCCATCATCTCCTCGACCAGGGGCAGGTGGCTGCCGGACAGGATTGACAGGCCAACCACATGGGCGTCGTCCTTTTGCGCCACCTCCACCAGCTCTGCCGGGGTCATGCGGATGCCGTCATAGGTGATGTCCATGCCGCAGTCGCGGGCGCGGAAGGCGATCTGCTCGGCACCGTTGGAATGGCCGTCGAGGCCCGGCTTGCCGACCACGAATTTGATCCGGCGGCCCAGCACGTCGCTGACCGCATTGACCGCATCGCGCAGATCGTCCAGCCCCTCGGTCTTGTTCGAGACCGAGGCCGACACACCGGTCGGGCCGCGGTAGGTGCCGTAAACCTTGCGCATTTCTTCAGCCCATTCACCGGTAGTGACGCCGGCCTTGGCGGCGGCAATCGAGGGCTCCATGATATTGGCGCCGCTTTGCGCTGCCGCGCGCAGGGCGGCGAGTGCCGTTTCCACCGCCGCATTGTCCCGCTCGCTGCGCCAGGCGTTCAGGCGGCTGATCTGCTCCTGCTCCACCGCCGGATCAACAACCATGATGCCGCCATCCTCGGTCTGCAGCGGCGAGGGTTCGCCCTCGGTCCATCTGTTGACGCCGACCACCACGGTTTCGTTCTTCTCGATCCGGTTCAGGCGCTCGGCGTTGGAATCGACCAGGCGGCCCTTCATGTATTCGATCGAGGCCACGGCGCCGCCCATCGATTCCAGGTTGGCCAGCTCGGCCCGGGCACCGTCCTTCAGCTCTTCCACTTTGGCGTCCACCGCCGGGTTGCCGTCAAACAGGTCGCCGTACTCCAGCAGATCGGTCTCATAGGCCAGGATCTGCTGCATCCGCATCGACCACTGCTGGTCCCAGGGGCGGGGCAGGCCAAGCGCCTCGTTCCAGGCGGGCAGCTGCACCGCGCGGGCGCGCGCCTTTTTCGACAGGGTCACCGCCAGCATTTCGATCAGGATGCGGTAGACGTTGTTTTCCGGCTGCTGCTCGGTCAGCCCCAGCGAGTTCACCTGCACGCCATAGCGGAAGCGGCGGAACTTGGGGTCGCCCACGCCGTAGCGCTTCTCGCAGATCTCGTCCCACAGGTCGACAAAGGCACGCATCTTGCACATCTCGGTGACAAAGCGGATGCCTGCATTCACAAAGAATGAGATCCGCCCGACCATCGCCGGGAAGTCTTCTGGCGCGATGCGCGGCTTCAGCTCGTCCAGCACCGCCTGCGCGGTGGCCAGCGCAAAGGCCAGCTCCTGTTCCGGCGTGGCACCAGCCTCCTGCAGGTGGTAGGAACACACGTTCATCGGGTTCCACTTGGGCACGTTGGTATAGCAGTACTCGGCCACATCGGCGATCATCTTGAGGCTGGGTTTGGGCGGGCAGACATAGGTGCCGCGGCTGAGGTATTCCTTGATCAGATCGTTCTGCACCGTGCCCTGCAGCTTCGAGACATCGGCGCCCTGTTCCTCGGCCACCGCGATATAGAGCGACAGCAGCCAGGGCGCCGTTGCATTGATGGTCATCGAGGTATTCATCTGTTCCAGCGGGATCTCGTCGAACAGCGTCCGCATGTCGCCAAGATGGCCGATCGGCACACCAACCTTGCCCACTTCGCCGCGGGCCAGCACGTGGTCGCTGTCGTACCCGGTCTGGGTCGGCAGGTCGAAGGCGACCGACAGACCGGTTTGCCCTTTGGCCAGATTGGCGCGGTACAGCGCGTTGGACGCCGATGCCGTGGAATGGCCGGCATAGGTGCGGATCAGCCAGGGGCGGTCTTTTTGCATCTGCGGCATGTCGGGCCTCGCGAGTCAGTGTGCTGGTAATTTTATTTCGTCATGCAGATGTAAACTGCAATTTTCAACCCATGTCAATTCGCTGCGTTGCGGCAATTCCGCTGCCGGGGTGCGGCCCCCTGCCGGCAAGGCGCTTGTAAACGGCGCGGGCCTGGGCAACTGTCCCTTTATGACGCAGACCGTGGAACTTCCGCTTTGGCTCTTTGTGCTGATCGTGGGCTTTGCCGCGGTGACCCTTGCCTCGCATTTTCTGTTCCCCTCGGTGCGCTGGTTCTTCCGGCGGCGGCTGGAACGCGCTGTGGCGCGGCTGAACCAGCGGCTGGAGCGCCCGATTGAGCCGTTCAAGCTGACCCGCCGCTATGACTTGATTCAACGATTGATCCATGATCCGCAGGTGGCCCAGGCGGCGGTGGATCATGCGGCGGCAGAAGGCATCCCGGAAAACGTGGCATTCGAGCAGGTGCGCCGTTATGCCCGCGAAATTGTGCCCGGATTTTCCGCCTTTGCCTATTTCGGCCTCGCCATCCGCGCGGCGCGGCTGCTGTCCAACGCGGTCTACAGGGTGCGGCTGGGCCACCAGGACGAGGCGGCGCTGCGGGCCATCGACCCGGATGCGACGGTGGTCTTTGTGATGAATCACCGCTCCAATATGGACTATGTGCTGGTCACCTATCTGGCGGCGGAACGTTCGGCGCTGTCTTATGCGGTGGGGGAATGGGCGCGGGTCTGGCCGCTCAGCCGCCTGATTCGGGCGATGGGGGCCTATTTCATCCGCCGCCGTTCGCGCAATGATCTTTACCGCAAAGTGCTGGCGGCCTACGTGCGGCTGGCCACGCGGGGCGGTTCCACCCAGGCGATGTTCCCCGAAGGGGGCCTCAGCCTGGATGGTGCGATCGCTGCCCCCAGGCTGGGCCTGCTGAAATACATCGTCGAGGGCTATGACCCGGACGGGCGTGATGTGGTCTTTGTGCCAGTGGCGCTGAATTACGACCGGGTGCTGGAAGACAGGATCCTGACATCTGCCGCCAAGGATGGAGACCGGAGATTCCGCGCCCGCATCGGCCTGGTCGCGCTGCGGCTGTTACGGCTGCTGTGGCTGTGGATGACCGGGCGTTACTACCGTTCGGGCTATGCCGGGGTGAACTTTGGCCGCCCTCTCAGCCTGGCCGCGTTCAAAGCCGGGCGGGACGGCGATATGACAAGGCCGCTGGGACGGGAATTGATGGCGCGGATCAGCGCCATTGTTCCGGTGCTGCCGGTGCCGCTGATCGCCGCCATCCTGCAGCAGCACGGCGCCCTCAGCCGCGCCGCTGTTGAGCATCGGCTGGCGGAACTGATTGCGGCGATGCCGATGGCCCATGCCCACATGCCGCGGGAAAACCTGGGTTATGCCGCGGACGCAGGGCTGCGGCAACTGGCGCGGCGCGGGCTCATCACCGAGGACAACGGCCGGTTCAGCCCGGTTGCGGCGCGGCGCGACCTGCTGGCCTTCTATGCCAATTCCATCCGCCACCTGTTGCCAAGGAATGGTGCGCATCCGGATGGCGGGGATGGTTTTTCTGCAGATGCCAAGGGCAATGCTGCATCTGCAGGGTTATAAAATTACCCATACCTGGCAAAAGGGGTTGCATTATTACCCTACCGATCCTATCCCTCATGTAACCGCTGCGATTCTGCACCGCGGCAATTGATAGGATGCAAAGGAGGCCATCATGGCATTGGATACCCAGACTGACGTCATGTCGTACGAGGCGCCCGAGAAAGATCTTTATGAGATGGGCGAAATGCCCCCGATGGGCTATGTGCCCAAAAAGATGTACGCATGGGCGATCCGCAAAGAGCGCCACGGCGAGCCGAACACTGCGATGGAGCAGGAAGTGGTCGACGTGCCGGAGCTGGACAGCAATGAGGTGCTGGTTCTGGTGATGGCCGCGGGCGTCAACTACAATGGCGTCTGGGCCTCCCTTGGCACGCCGATCTCGCCCTTTGACGGCCACAAGGCCCCCTATCACATTGCCGGTTCCGATGCTGCCGGCATCGTCTGGGCGGTAGGCTCCAAGGTCACCCGCTGGAAAGTCGGCGACGAGGTGGTGATCCACTGCAACCAGGACGACGGCGACGACGAGGAATGCAACGGCGGCGACCCGATGTATTCGCCCAGCCAGCGGATCTGGGGCTACGAAACCCCGGATGGGTCGTTTGCCCAGTTCACCAATGTGCAGGCCCAGCAGCTGATGCCGCGTCCCAAGCATCTGACCTGGGAAGAAAGCGCCTGCTACACGCTGACGCTGGCCACCGCCTACCGGATGCTGTTCGGCCACGAGCCGCATGACCTGAAGCCGGGCCAGAACGTGCTGGTCTGGGGCGCTTCGGGCGGCCTGGGGTCTTATGCGATCCAGCTGATCAACACCGCCGGCGCCAACGCCATCGGCGTGATCTCGGATGAAAGCAAACGCGACTTTGTCATGGGACTGGGCGCCAAGGGCGTTCTGAACCGCAAGGACTTCAACTGCTGGGGCCAGCTGCCCACGGTGAACACGCCCGAATATGCCAATTGGTTCAAGGAAGCCCGCAAGTTCGGCAAGGCGATCTGGGACATCACCGGCAAAGGCGTGAATGTCGACATGGTGTTCGAACACCCCGGCGAAAGCACCTTTCCGGTCTCCACCTTCGTGGTGAAAAAAGGCGGCATGGTTGTGATCTGCGCCGGCACCACCGGCTATAACCTGACCTTCGACGTGCGCTATATGTGGATGCACCAGAAGCGTCTGCAGGGCTCGCACTTTGCGCATCTGAAACAGGCCGCCGCGGCGAACAAGCTGATGGTCGAGCGCCGCCTGGACCCCTGCATGTCCGAGGTCTTTACCTGGAACGACCTGCCTGAGGCGCATATGAAAATGCTGCGCAACGAGCACCTTCCCGGCAATATGTCGGTGCTGGTGCAGGCGCCGAAGACCGGCCTGCGCACCCTTCAGGATGTGCTCGAGGCCAAAAGCTGATCCTCTGTCTGATCTAAACCGGACTTAAGGCGCGCCGCGAATCACATAGGTGATTCGCGGTTTTTTGTTACTTTATTTCAGCAGGTTGCCCGCTGAACTTTTCTGTTTCCGGGGGGGGCGGTTCGGAGGCCGCGCAATCAGGCTGTTGCTGCTCCGCTTCCGGCGCAACATCTGCGCAATCGGGTGCCGGGCCGCAGGAAATTGGCTGTCTCCCGGAGGTTGCCATTGACCGCGCAGCGTCCCGCGCTGCAAAAGAGCGGTATTTGTTTTAAACGAAGCCTGATACAACCTTGCTGGTTGCGAAACGCCGGATCGGGCAGGCTCTGAATTGGTATGCGGCAATGGCACAAAAGGCAGGACTGGACCGGATTCTGGAGGCGCTCGACGCCACCGAAACCCTTGATGGGCTGCAATCGATCATTGATCAGGTGTGCGATGTGTTCGGGGTCGATCATGCCATGTATCACTGGGTCGACAGCGCCGGCGACCACTACTATTTCGGCACCTATCCGCCGGCCTGGATCGAACGCTACCAGGAAATGGCCTATGTGCGGGTCGATCCGGTGGTGGCCGGCTGTTATCAGCGTTTCCACCCGGTTGACTGGAAGCGGCTGGACTGGTCGCCGAAACCGGCGCGCGAGTTCCTGAAAGACGCGCTGGAGCATGGGGTCGGCAACCAAGGCTATTCCATTCCGATCCGCGGGCCGAACGGGCAATTTGCGGTGTTTACCGTCAGCCACAATTGCGACGACGAGGCCTGGGAGAAACTGACGCAGCGCTACAGCCGCGATATGATCCTGATGGCGCATTATTTCAACCGCAAGGCGCTAGAGTTTGAACCCAGCCGCAGCCCTGAGCAGGCTCAGCCGCTGTCGCCGCGTGAAGTGGATGCGCTGACATTGCTGGCCATCGGCTACAGCCGTGCGCAGGTGGCCAAGACCCTGGCAATCTCCGAGCATACTCTGCGTGTCTATATTGAAAGCGCCCGGTTCAAGCTTGGGGCGATCAATACGACGCACGCCATAACCCGGGCCATGACACTCGGATTTATCGTAGTTTAACGTTAGAGTGTGATCGCTGCGGTAAGCACACTCTAAAATTGAATAACTCAAGCGTAACCTGTCCCCACTTTTAACCAAAAGGGGACTATTCAATGCTTCGTTATATCTACGGCCATGATCTTCACAACCACGCCGGCCTCGCGCACTCGATGTTCCGCGACCGGGCGGATCAATTCCGGGCCCGGCTGGGCTGGGAGGTGCACGTGGACTGCAAGGGGGAGGAGCGCGACCAGTATGATCAGCTGGATCCGCTTTATGTGATCTGGGAAATGCCGGATGGCAGCCATGGCGGCTCCATGCGGTTTCTTCCGACAACTGGTCCGGTGATGGTCAATGACGTCTTTCTTGACCTGGCCGGCGGGGTGCCGATCTGCAGCCCGCTGATCTGGGAATGCACCCGTTTCTGCCTGTCACGCAACGCGGGCGGCAATGCGGCGGGGGCGCTGACCCTGGGCGGGGTCGAGATCATGCGCAATTTTTCCATCGCCCATTTCGCCGGTGTCTTCGACCGGCGCATGGTGCGGATCTACTGCAGCCTCGGCTTCAGCCCGGAGATCATCGGCACCCGGGGCGAAGGCCGTGAACGGGTCTGCCTTGGCCTGTGGGAATACACGCCCGGGGTTTATCAGGCCGTTGCCTCCAAGGCCGGAATCGCCCCCGAATTGTCGCAGATCTGGTTTGACCTTTCCTTCGGGGCCGCGGGGGCGGCAGCCCCCATGGCACTCACGGGCTGATTGAAGCGGAATCCGGGGCCGGATCCTCTGGCGGACCCGGTCCCGCGGCTGTAGGGTCGCGCAATGACAGCTCTGCCCGTACAGTTTTCCGACGACCAGGCCACCGCTTTTGACAGCGTGACCGAACTCCTGCGCAAGGCGGGGGTGGATCTTGATGACGGGCTGTTGCAGCCGCCCCGCGGCGACGCCGGGGTGATGGCCGTGATCGGCAAGGCCGGATCAGGCAAGACGCTGCTGCTGGCCGAGCTTTACAAGGCGCTGGAGCAGGCCGGGGTTGAGGTCGTCTCGGGCGATTATGAAAGCCGCAAGAAAGGCGACGACCGCCGCACCCTGGCGATCCTGGCGCCGACCAACAAGGCGGCCAGCGTCCTGCGCCTGCGCGGCGTGCCTGCAACCACCATCCACCGCATTCTTTACACGCCGGTCTATGACCCGGAATACGAACGCATCGCCGAATGGCTGGCAGGGCAGGGCGACAAACCCGCAATCGAAGGGCTGACCGAAGACGCCCTGGCCCGCGCGGCTGCGTTCTACGAGAAAAACAAGTCGATCCCCGGCGCCCTGGCCGCGGCAGGCCTGCGCGGCTCTGACTTCATCACCGGCTGGAAACGGCGGGAGGAGCCGCTGGATATCGGTTTTGTCGATGAAGCCTCGATGCTGGACGACCGCCAGTTCGAAGACCTGAAAGAGATCTTTCCAAATCTGGTGCTGTTTGGCGACCCGGCGCAGCTGGCCCCGGTCAACCAGTCGGGGTCTATGGTGTTCGACACCCTGCCGGAGCCGCAGCGCCTGATCCTGAACCGCATTCACCGGCAGGAGGCCGGCAACCCGATCCTGGATCTCGCCCATGCTCTGGCCGATCCGCAGCTGGGGTTCGAGGATTTCGAGCGGATGGTCGAAGACACCGCACGGCGCGACGACCGCGTAGTCTGGGGCCAGCGGGTGGAGGTCGATCTGATGGCACGTTCGCCGGTGCTTGTCTGGCGCAACAATACACGGATCCGGCTGATCAACGCCTTCCGCGCCGTGCATGGCGCGCCGGAGGATGAGCTGATCGCCGGCGAGCCGCTGATCTGCGACGGTATCGAACTGCCGATGAAACACCGCAAGAAACGCCTGGATCTCGAGGCCCGCGGGCTGATCAAGGGCGCCCAGGTGATCTTTCTCGGCTCCGGCCGCAAACCCGGATTCTCCCGTTTGCATGTGATGGGGGCGGAAGACCCGCAGGTCTCTGCCGCCTCCATCGTCAAGATCGAGAAACCGGATGAGGAGGAGCCCTTCATCCCCTACGCCGCCCGCATGGGTGCCACCTTCCTGCACGGTGCGGCGGTGACCATACACAAGGCGCAAGGCTCGCAATGGGACACCACCCAGGTGTTCGCCCCTGATATTTACGCCGCCGCCCGCATGGGCCGGGTCGAAGCAGGCCAGCCGCTGTGGAAGCGCCTGGCCTATGTGGCGATCACCCGGGCGCAGGAGCGGCTGATCTGGGTGGTGCGCAACCGCCTGGCCAAGCCCTCAGGCCCGCTGCAGGTCGATGACCTGAAGGCCGTGCCTGCCGCGGCATTGACACTGGAAGCGCAAGAGGAGACCCCGGCATGAGCAAATCCATTCTGATCACCGGCGCCAGCTCCGGCATCGGCCGCGCTGCGGCAAAGGTATTCCTGGCCGAAGGCTGGCAGGTCGGGCTGCTGGCCCGCCGTGCGGACAGGCTGGCCGAGACGGCGCAGGGCCACGCCAACGCGCATGTGCTGCCCGCGGATGTGACCGACCCGGCAGCGGTGGATCACGCAGTGAACAGTTTTGCCATGGCCGCGGGGCGGCTGGACGTGCTGTTCAACAACGCAGGCATCTTTACACCGCCCGGCACCATTGATGAAATCCCGCTGGAAGACTGGTTTGCATCCGTCAACGTGAACCTCACCGGCATGTATCTGTCCGCCCGCGCCGCCTTCCGGCAGATGCGTCAGCAGACGCCCCAGGGCGGGCGGATCATCAACAACGGCTCCATCGCCGCGCATGTGCCGCGTCCGCAGTCGGCGCCTTACGCGGCGACCAAGGCGGCCATCACCGGTCTCACCAAAAGCCTGTCACTGGACGGACGGCCCTTTGATATCGCCTGCGGCCAGATCGACATCGGCAACACCCGCACGCCGATGGTCGAAGACCTGAGCCAGCGCCACGCCGACGCCAGCCCCGGTGCCGAGCCGATGCATACATTTGCGGTGGAAGACGCTGCCAGTTCAGTGCTGCACATGGCCGGTTTGCCGCTGGAAGCGAATGTGCAGTTCATGACAGTGATGGCCACCAAGATGCCCTATATCGGCCGGGGCTGATCTCTCCCGCCCGTCGCCGGCGCCTCAAAGATGCGCCGCTCCCGTTGGGCCTGGCGCTGCTCTGACGCGCAGCGCGCCTCCGGCGGGAGTATTTTCACAAAGCGGAAACAGGGGCTTTCATCTTTCCCGAATACTCCGGGGTGAATTGGCCGCGAGGCCAAAAGGGGCAGCGCCCCTCTTTACCGGTTCCTAAGCAGGCTGAAGGCGGCAGAGGCGCCCCAGCCGGAGGCAATTGCAATCACCAGCGCCATCAGGCCATACAAAAACGGCTGTTCGCGGGACATGGAATACAGAAACCGTTCCAGACCCACTTTGCGCACGTGGATCGTGGTCTCGTAGTTGGAGACAACCTCGCCGCCGCGGGTCAGGAAGATGCGGGTCTGGTATTCGCCTTCGGTCAGATCGGCGGGCATGTCGATGGCCGTGCGGAACAGGGTCTGTTCATCCACCGCCACGGTGTTTTCACGCAGCGAATACAGTCCGTTGCCTTCCCGGATGCGCACCACCGCGTCGGCAAATGCCTGGGCGCCGCGGATATGCATTGCCGCGCCGACAGAGCGGATCGCGCGGGCAATCGAGACCCGGAAGCGCAGGTCCTCGGTATCGGTCAGCACCTGGGCAAACGGTGCGCTGGTGGCCACTGCGTAAAAGGCAGGTGCCGAGTCGACCAGCACGCTGTCCACATTGACCCAGATGCCGAGTTTCTTTTCCTTGCGGCGGACCATAACGGCCGGGGCCGGGCCGGAAACGGTGACAATCACTTCCAGCGGCTCGCCAGACGGGATCGGGCTTTCCCGCTTTACCGCCCCGAAAACCAGGATCTCGGAACCGTCGAAAGTGGCGGTGATTGCAACCCGGTCCTGGCTGAGGCCCAGAACGACCTCTTCCTTGGCCGCTTGGGCCGCTGAATGCGGCAGCAGCACCAGGGCGGCGGCTGTCAGGACGGAAACAAGCAGCTTGCGCATCATCAGTGGCCTCCCGCATCGCCGAGTGAAAACAGTTCGGCCGGTTGCAGCAGCAGCTCAAGCCCCAGCTTGACGCAGACGATGATCACCATCAGCGCCAGCAGGATCCGCAGCTGTTCGGCTTTCAGATAGACACCGATGCGGGTGCCGATCTGGGCGCCGATCACGCCGCCGACCAGCAGCAGCACTGCCAGAACAATGTCCACGGTGTAATTGGTGGTGGCATGCAGCATGGTGGTGAAGGCGGTGACCAGGATGATCTGGAACAGCGAGGTGCCGACAACCACTTTGGTCGGCATGCCAAGGATGTAAATCATCGCCGGCACCATGATAAAGCCGCCGCCGACCCCCATGATGGCGGCCAGAATGCCGACGCAGATGCCGACCAGGACCGGCGGGATCACCGAGATATAAAGGCCCGAGGTGCGGAACCGCATCTTGAACGGCAGCGCATGCACCCAGCTGCGCTGGCGCCGTGCCGCCGGGGCCGTGCCGCCTGCTTTCTTGGATTTGCGGATGGCGTTCAGGCTTTCGATGAACATCAGCGCGCCAACCACGCCAAGGAAAACGACATAGCAGAGCTTGACCAGCAGATCGACCTGGCCGAGCGCCTTGAGGTAGTTGAACACCACCACCCCAAGCGCGGCCCCCATCAGGCCTCCGGCCTGCAGCACAAGCCCCATCTTGATGTCGACAGTGCGCCTTCGGAAATGCGCCAGCACGCCGGAAAAGGAAGAGGCGACAATCTGGTTCGCTTCCGTGGCGACAGCCACGGCGGGCGGGATGCCGATGAAAAACAATAGCGGCGTCATCAGGAAGCCGCCGCCGACTCCGAACATGCCCGAGAGAACCCCGACCATTCCCCCGAGGCCCAGGAGAAGGAAGGCATTGACCGAGACCTCAGCTATGGGAAGGTATATCTGCATGGTCCTTGTTAAACCGCAGTTCGTTCAAAAATCAATGATCTATGCCGCTCTGCAGCGTGCAGGACTGACGTGACGCGGAAAACTGGACTTATCATCACGGCGCAGCATCTGCCGCCGCCGTTTTCGCTGATCCGCCGCCGCTCAGTTCTGTCAGCGAAAACAGGTCGGCGGGTTCCAGCAGCAGCTCGAATCCGATCTTGACCGAGACAGACAGCACCAGCAGGGCAAGCAGCACCCGCAGCTGCTCTGCTTTCAGACGGGCGCCGATGCGGGTGCCCACCTGGGCCCCGGCCACTCCGCCCGCCAGCAGCAGCAGCGCCAGCATCACATCAACGGTGTAATTTGTGGTGGCATGCATCAGCGTGGTGAAACCGGCGACAAAGATGATTTGAAACAGCGATGTTCCGATCACCACTTTGGTCGGCATCCCCAGGATGTAGATCATCGCGGGCACCATGATGAATCCGCCGCCAACTCCCATGATGGCCGACAGCATGCCGACCCCGAAGCCGACCAGCGCCGGCGGGATGACCGAGATATAGAGGCCGGAGGCGCGGAACCGCATCTTGTAAGGCATGGTCTGCACCCACGAGCGCTGGCGGCGCTTGCAGGCGGGCGCCGGGCCGGCCAGACGCGCCTTGCGGATCGCGTTCACGCTTTCGACCAGCATCAGCCCGCCGATCACCCCCAGGAACAGCACGTAGCAAAGCTGCACGGCCAGATCGACCTGGCCAAGCTGCTTGAGGAAGTTGAAGATCACCATGCCGATCGCGGCGCCGATCAGCCCGCCGCCGAGCAGCACGTAGCCCATCTTCAGATCAACGGTCCGCCGCCGCAGATGCGCCATCAGGCCGGAAACGGAAGAGGCAACCACCTGATTGGCTGAGGTGGCAACTGCCACCGAAGGCGGTATGCCGATCAGGAACAGCAGCGGCGTGATCAGGAAACCGCCGCCGACGCCGAACATGCCGGACAGCACCCCGACGGCGCCGCCGATGCCCAGCAGCACCAGAAAGTTGACCGAGACTTCGGCAATGGGAAGGAAGACATACATGGCGGCTATACTGCAAGCCCGGCCTGCGGGGTCAACCTTGCAAGCGGCTTTGCGGGCAGCAGGACCGGCGCGCGGCCGCAGAAGATGGCTGGTCCCGGCCAAGACAGGCGGCGGCAACGGGAACGCCCGGCGCAGGGCAAGGCGTTCGGGAAGGGCTGGTGCAGCGCTCAGCGCTCCTTGACGTAAGGCTGCCCGCCGGCCCGCGGCGGGATCGCCTTGCCGACGAAGCCGGCCAGAATCACCACCGTCAGCACATAGGGCAGCGCGTCCATGGCCTGCACCGGAATGGTGATGCCGCCCAGCTCGATGTTCTGGAACCGCAGCGCGACGGCCTGCAGCAGGCCGAACAACAGGCAGGCGCCCATCGCGTGCCAGGGCCGCCACTTGGCAAAGATCAGCGCCGCCAGGGCGATGAAGCCGCGGCCTGCGGTCATGTCCTTGACAAAGCCTGCCTGCAGCGCGGTGGCCAGATAGGCGCCGGCAATGCCGCACAGCAGGCCGCAGATCATCACCGCCGCGTAGCGCAGGCCGACAACCGAGACGCCGGCCGTATCCACCGCCGCCGGGTTTTCGCCCACTGCGCGCAGGCGCAGGCCGAACCGGGTGCGGGACAGGATCCACCAGGTGGCAGGCACCGCCAGGAAGGCGATGTAGACCAGGATCGAATGGCCTGACAGCAGCCCGGCATAGATCGGACCCAGCACCGGCACTCCGGCCAGGCTGTCGGCAAAGGGCAGGGTGATCGGCCCGAACCGCCCGCCGCTGAACAGCGACGGGGTGCGGCCGCCCTGCTGGAACCAGTCCTGGGCGATCAGCACGGTCATGCCTGCGGCCAAAAAGTTGATGGCCACGCCGGAAATCAGCTGATTGCCGCGGAAGGTGATCGACGCCACCCCGTGCAGGCCGGCCAGCATTAGCGAAGAGCCGATACCCGCCAGAAGACCCAGCCAGACATTGCCGGTAACCGCCGCCACGGCAGCCGAAAAGAAGGCGGCCATCAGCATCTTGCCTTCCAGGCCGATGTCGAAGATGCCCGCGCGCTCGGAGTAGAGGCCTGCGAGGCAGGCCAGCAGCAGGGGCGTCGCCAGGCGGACGGTGGAATCCAAAAGCTGGATGATCGTCAGGAAATCCATCAGTTCGGCCCCTTCCGCACCGCGAGGAAGATCTTTTCAAGCGGCATCCGCACCATGTTGTCCAGCGCGCCGGTGAACAGGATCACCAAGGCCTGGATCACCACGATCAGCTCGCGCGGGATTGAGGTCCAGAGCGCCAGTTCGGCGCCGCCCTGATAGAGGAACCCGAACAGGATCGCCGCCAGAAACACGCCGAACGGGTGATTGCGGCCCATCAGCGCCACCGCAATGCCGATGAAGCCGGCGCCTTCGGTAGCGTTCAGCACCAGCCGCTCGGCCTCGCCCATGACGTTGTTGACCGCCATCATGCCTGCCAGTGCGCCGGAAATCAGCATCGCGATCATGACGGTCCGAACCGGGGAAATCCCGGCATAGCGCGCGCCGGGCTCTGATTTGCCAAGCGAGCGGATTTCATAACCCAGCGGCGTGCGCCAGATCAGCAGCCAGACAAACAGGCAGGCGCCGACGGCAACCAGCAGACTGACATTGGCAGGGGCGGACTTGGAAAAGCTGATGCCGATCGGGGCCAGAAGCTCATGCAGGGACGGCAGATGCACCGCTCCGGGGAAGCGCGCGGTGGCCGGATCCATCGAGCCTTCGGGGCGCAGCACGTTGACCAGCACATAATTCAGCACCGCCGCGGCGATGAAGTTGAACATGATGGTGGTGATCACGATATGGCTGCCGCGCCTGGCCTGCAGATAGGCAGGAATCGCGGCCCAGGCAGCGCCGAAAACCCCGGCGCCGAGCGCGGCAAAGACCAGCGCCAGCGACCAGTGCGGCCAGGGGATCAGCAGGCAAACCAGCGCCACGCCCAGGCCGCCCAGCATCGCCTGGCCTTCGCCGCCGATGTTGAACAGGCCCGCATGGGCAGCAACCGCCACCGCAAGGCCGGTGAACATGAAGTTGGTGGCGTAATAGAGCGTGTAGCCCCAGCCATAGGTCGAACCCAGGGCGCCATCGACCATCAGTTTGACCGCGGCCACCGGGTCTTCGCCGATCCCGAGGATCACCAGCGCCGACAGCAGGGCGGCCAGAGCCAGGCTGATCAGCGGGATCAGGACCACATCGGCCCATTTCGGCATCTTGTCCATTACGCGGCCTCCCCCGCGACACCGGCCATCAGCAGGCCAAGCTCTTTCTCGTCGGTCTGATCCGCCGGGCGCTCGCCCATGATCATGCCGTCAAACATCACCGCAACGCGGTCCGCCAGAGACAGGATTTCCTCCAGCTCGACCGAGACCAGCAGGATCGCCTTGCCCTGGTCGCGCAAGGCCACGATCTGTTTGTGAATAAATTCGATGGCGCCGATATCGACACCGCGGGTCGGCTGGCCGATCAGCAAAAGCTCCGGGTTGCGCTCAATTTCACGGGCCACCACGATCTTCTGCTGGTTGCCGCCGGAAAAGCTTTTGGCGGCCAGCCAGGGATCGGGCGGGCGCACGTCGAACTTCTCCATCTTGGCTTCGGTATCGGCCCGCAGGGCGGCATTATCCATCAAGAGGCCGCTCTGATAGGCCGGATCGCGGTGATAGCCGAAGGCCACATTCTCCCAGGCGTGGAAGTCCATGATAAGGCCCTCGCGCTGGCGGTCCTCCGGCACATGGCCGATACGGGCATGCCGCCGCGCACTGGCGTCCGATCCCGGACCGCGCAGGGGCAGGGGGGTGCCATGCAGTTTGATGCTGCCGCTGCCTGCGCGCATGCCGCCCAGAACTTCCAGCAGCTCTGACTGGCCGTTGCCGGCCACGCCTGCGATGCCGACAATCTCGCCCGCGCGCACCGTCAGGTCGATGCCTTTGATGCGTTCAACGCCGGCTTCATCCACCACCCGCAGGTTTTCAATCTCAAGGATCGGCGCGCCAGGCCGGGCCGGCACCTTGTCCACCCGCAACAGCACTTTGCGGCCCACCATCAGTTCGGCCAGGTGTTCGGGGCTGGTTTCCGCAGTCTGGACGGTGGCGGTCATCTCACCGCGCCGCATAACAGAAACCGTATCGGTATACTCCATGATCTCCCGCAGCTTGTGGGTGATCAGGATGATGGTCTTTCCCTCGGCCCGCAACCGGTCGAGAATGCGGAACAGCTGGTCGGCCTCGGACGGCGTCAGCACGCCGGTCGGCTCGTCCAGGATCAGGATCTCGGCCTTGCGGTAGAGCGCCTTCAGGATTTCAACCCGCTGCTGCGCGCCGACGCCGATCTCGTCGATACGCTTGTCGGGGTCGACGAACAGCTCGTATTCCGCCTCCAGCGCCTTCAGCTCCTTGCGGGCACGGCGCAGCGAGGGCATCAGCAGACCGCTGTCCTCCGCCCCCAGCACGATGTTCTCCAGCACGGTGAAATTCTCCACCAGCTTGAAATGCTGGAACACCATGCCGATGCCCGCGGCAATCGCTGCCTGGCTGTCGGGGATCGCGGTCCGTTTGCCCTTGATCCAGACCTCGCCCCTGTCGGCCTTGTAAAAGCCGTAGAGGATCGACATCAGCGTCGACTTGCCGGCACCGTTTTCCCCGATGATCCCGTGAATGGTGCCGGGGGCGACGCTGATGGAAATGTCCTTGTTTGCCTGGACCGGGCCAAAAGCCTTGGAAATGCCTTTGAGTTCAATGGCGGGGGCGGTCAATCGGGCTCTCCCATGCCTGTAAAGCCGATCAGCCGCACCACCTTGCCGTCTTCAAGATCGGCAAAATACTGGCCGCGCATCATCCGCTTGCCGTCTTTCTCAAAATCCACCGTGGCACGGGCATGGCCACGGTGCGCCGAGACGGCAACCACCGTGGCCGCGGCTCCGGGCATCATCGCGCTGAACTGTGCGACATACTCCAGATAGGCGCCGCGGCTTTCGATCGGGGCGGGGCAGTTGGGATCGGAGTAGTAGAAACGTGGCCCGATGGCCGCATCCGTTTTTGCGGCGCGGGTTTCGGGCGATGGGCCGCCCCAGGCCGCAAACAGAGTGTGAAGGGAACCTGTCATGGCCTGGGGCTTTCTGTTCAGAAGCTCATCGCCGGGCAGCTGTCATCCGACATGTAGTCATGCACCTTGATCTCGCCAGAGGCGATCTTGGCCGCGGCATCGTCCACCGCGGCCTGCATCTCAGCGGACACCAGCGGTGCGTTGTGCTCGTCCATGGCATAGCCGACACCGCCATTGGCCAGTCCCATGACCGAGAAGCCGGTTTCCATGTCAGCGCCATCGGAGAACGCCTCGAAAACCGCGTTGCCGACCTTTTTGGTCATCGAGGTCAATACCTTGCCCGGATGCAGGTGGTTCTGGTTGCTGTCGACACCGATCGACAGAATGCCTTCGTCGGCGGCGGTCTGCAGCACCCCGACACCAGTGCCGCCGGCCGCGGCGTAAACCACGTCAGCGCCCTGGCTGATCTGCGCCTTGGTCAGCTCAGACCCTTTCACCGGGTCGTTCCAGGCCGCCGGAGTGGTGCCGGTCATGTTGGAAATCACCTTGGCGTCCGGGTTGGCGGCCTTCACGCCCTCGGCATAGCCGCAGGCAAACTTGCGGATCAGCGGGATGTCCATACCGCCGATAAAGCCGACAGTGTTCGATTTCGACGCCATCGCCGCCATCATGCCAACCAGATAGGAGCCTTCGTGCTCGTTGAACACAACCGAGCGCACGTTGTCGCCTTCAACCACCATGTCGATGATGGTGAATTTTGTGTCCGGGTAATCGGCAGCCACCTGGCCCAGGGCATCGGCAAAGGCAAAGCCGACCATCACAATGGGGTTGGCGCCGGCCTCGGCAAAGCGGCGCAGCGCCTGCTCTCGCTGGGCTTCGGATTGCAACTCGATCTCGCGGTAGCTTTCGCCGGTCTCTTCGGCCCAGCGCTGGGCGCCGCCATGCGCTGCCTCGTTGAAGCTCTTGTCGAATTTGCCGCCCAGGTCGAAGATCAGCGCGGGTTCGGCCAGCGCGGCGCCTGCGGTCAGGGCCAGCGACGCGGCCGCGCCCATCAGCGATTTCATCAGGGTCATCAGGTCAACTCCCACTGTCATTATTGTTGGGTGCAGCGGGATTTTCCGCTGCCCGGCCCCGTTCAGGCCTAAAAGGGTGCGGCAATTTAGCCTGCTCGGCAGGCGGGGGGTCAACTGCTTTTTGACCATTTGGTGCGAAATCCGCGCAACTGGCCTAGCGTAAGGCTTTTCTCATCAGCAGCGCATCTGCGGCTTCTGCGCCATCCCGGCGGTAATAGCCGGCCCGGCGCCCGCATTCCGCGAATCCGCGGGCCTGGTACAATGCCTGCGCCGGGGCGTTGTCCGCGGCCACTTCCAGGAAGACCTCTGCCGCCCCGCGGTCCCGGACGGCTGTTTCCCAGCCCGCCATGCAGTCCTGTGCCAATCCCTGGCGCTGATGCGCAGGATGGGTGGCAATGGTCAGCAGCTCCGCCTCATCCGCGATCACCCGTCCCAGGGCAAAACAGCGTGAATCACCGGCGGTAAAAACCAGCGGGCTGTCCAGCAGGGAGGCAAACTCCGCGGCGGTCCAGGGGCGGGATCGGGTAAAGGCCGCGGCATGGGTCGCGGCCATCTTCTCGGGTGTCAGCGGGTCACTCATCAATCAGCGCGGGCGGAACGTCACTGGAAGGCGCCGCATCAGCTGCGCGCAGATACAACGGCGCAGGCGGCTCGGCCACGCTGCGGAACCGGGCCGCGGCATGGCGCGCAATGGCCTCGGCAATCCCTGCCGGGCTCGCCTCGGGGGCAAAGGCCAGCCCGGCACCGCGGGCGGCGTCCTCAGCCTCCTGGCGCGGCATCAGACGCGGTGCTTCGCCGGGCAAGGCAGCATAGACCTGATCGCGCGGCGCCGGCACCGCGGGCAGGGTGCCATCGGCGGCGCGGGCCTCAAAGCCGTCAACCCCCACAGCCGGAACCTCCAGCCCCAGTGCCAGTCCGCGGGCGGCGGAGACGGCGATGCGGATGCCGGTGAAATTACCGGGACCGATGCCAACGCCAATCGCATCCAGATCCTGCCAGGCGGCCCCGCCCTCGGACAGCACCTCCTCCAGCAGAACCATCAGCCGCTCGGCCTGGCCGCGGGTCATGTCCTCCAGCCGGGACACCAGCAGCCGGTCCCCGCGCAGCAAAGCGGCCGCGCAATGCGCGGCCGATGTGTCAAAACCCAGAACCAGCGGTTCAGCAGTCATCAGATGTCCTTTCGCAACCGCTCAGACGGCAACCGGGCGCACCTCGGTGACTTCCGGGATGTAATGGCGCAGCAGGTTCTCGATGCCCATCTTCAGTGTCAGGGTCGAGGACGGGCAGCCCGCACAGGCGCCCTGCATATGCAGATAGACCACACCGCGGTCAAAGCCGTGGAAGGTGATGTCGCCGCCATCCTGCGCCACCGCCGGGCGCACGCGGCTGTCCAGCAGTTCCTTGATCTGGTTGACGATCTCGGCGTCCTCGCCGGAATGTTCGGCATGGCCCGAGGCCGGATCGGCTGAGCCGTCCGCCATCACCGGCTGGCCGGACTGGTAATGCTCCATCACCGCGCCCAGAATGGCGGGTTTGATGTGGTCCCAGTCAACGCTGTCCGCCTTGGTGACGGTCACAAAGTCATTGCCAAAGAACACGCCGGTCACGCCCTCAACCGCAAAGATGCGGGAAGCCAGCGGCGAATTGCCCGCGGCATCGGCGCTGGGAAAGTCGGCGGTGCCTGCTTCCAGAACGGTCTGGCCCGGCAGGAATTTCAGCGTCGCCGGGTTGGGCGTGGATTCAGTCTGAATGAACATGTCGGGTCTCCGTTATGCGTGCCCCCGATATGCGCTCTGCGCGGCTTTAAGTCAAGATTTGGAACTGTTCTAAATTGTGCGGGCAGCGGCGTGGTCCAAAGCCTGCTCCAGCCGGTCGTCGCCCCAGAACAACTCTGTCCCGATCGTAAAGCTGGGCGCGCCGAAAATACCTGCGGCGCGGGCCGCATCCGTCTGCACACGCAGTGCCGATTTGATGCCGGGCGATTGCGCGCGCTCGATCAGGGCTGCATCAAGCCCAGCCTTGTGCAGGCAATCCAGCAGAACGGGTTCAGCGGAGATATCCGCGCCGTCGCCGAACTGGGCCCGGAACACGGCCTGCGCAAAGATTTCGATGCGGTCCTGCTCCGCTGCGGCCAGCGCCAGCCGTGCGGCCTTCAGCCCGTTTTGGGGGAACGGATCGGGTCGGCGGAACCGCAACCCGCGCGCCGCGCAGATCCGCTGCATGTCGCGCCACATGTAGCGGCCCTTGGCCGGATAGATGTTGAAGGGGGAGGTGTCCCAGCCCTGGGCGGTAAAGATGGGCCCCAGCAGAAACGGTTTCCAGGCAACAGCGACGCCCCGTGCCTGGGCGGCGCTGCTGATCCGCATCGCGCTGAGATAGGAGTAGGTGGAGGCAAACTCGAACCAGAAGGTGACACTGCGCCCCATTGCCTCTGCCTCCTGCCGGTCAGGTAATGGTTTCCAGCTTTTCTTTCGACAGGTCGCCCGGCACGATGGTGATCGGAACCGGCAGGGTGCCGGAATTCTTGGTCAGCTGGGTGACCAGCGGTCCCGGCCCCTTGCGCCCGGTGCCTGCACCCAGCACCAGCACGCCGATTTCCGCGTCGTCTTCGATATATTGCAGGATTTCCGGCACCGGTTCGCCTTCGCGGATCACCAGTTCCGGATCGACGTTCTGGCGGTCGCGCATCCATTTGGCGAAGACTTCGAAATGGGAGTGGATCCGCTCGCGCGCTTCCTCCCGCATCACTTCGCCGACACCGATCCAGTGGTTGAATTCGTCCGGCGGGATGACCGACAGAATTGTCACGCCCGCACCGGTGTGCGCCGCCCGCATCGCGGCAAAGCGCATCGCGTTCAGGCATTCGCGGCTGTCATCCAGGACCACTAGGAATTTGCGCATCTTCGCTCTCTCGTTGTTCCACCGCGGATCATGGCGCAAGCAGGCGCATCAGGCAATAGAGCCACAGCTGCCAAGCCGCTGTATTAATCTGGCTCTAGGCCGGCGGCGGTCCGCGGCCAGTGAATGCTCCCGCTGCCGCAGGGCTCTCCGGCTGTGCCGGAAACCCATCGGCGGCATTGGGCCGGGCGCCGCGCGTCCGCGAGGCGCGGTACCGCGCAGATGCGCGCTGTGCGTCACCGCCGGCCGGAGGCCCAATCCCAGTACATCTCGCGCACCCGCTTGGCGACCGGACCCGCCTGGTACTTGCAATCGTCAAACGCAGTGACCGGGGTCACCTTGCTCATATTGCCGGAAAGGAAGATCTCGTCGGCCTCTTCAAAGTCCTGATAGCCCAGCACGCATTCGTTCACGGTGAGGCCATCGGCCCGCATGTTGGCGATGTGGCGGGCGCGGGTGATGCCGGCCAGGAAGGTGCCGTTGGGGATCGGAGTGAACACCTCGCCGCCGCGCACCATGAAGACATTGGACGTCGCGGTCTCCGCCACATTGCCCATCGCATCCAGCACCAGCGCATTGGAGAACCCCTTGCTGCGGGCCTCCCGCAGCATCCGGGCATTGTTGGGATACAGGCAGCCGGCCTTGGCGTTCACCACCGCGTTTTCCAGCACCGGCCGGCGGAAGCGGGTGCGGGTGAGCGTAGCAGCGGCGGTTGCCGGCGCCATCGGGATTTCCTCCAGGCTGACCGCAAAGCACGTGCTGTCAGCCCTGGGGGCGATCAGGGTCTCATCGCCGTCGGTGGCCCAGTACATCGGGCGGATATAGACCGCAGCACCGGGTGCAAACCCCTCCAGCCCCTCGCGGACCAGCTCCGCCATCTGTTCTGCCGGCAGCGCAGGCGTCATCATCAGCGCCTCGGCCGAGGCATTGGTGCGGGCGCAGTGCAGGTCCAGATCCGGGATCATCCCGTCAAAGAACCGCGCGCCGTCGAAGACCGAGGATCCCAGCCACATTGCATGATCCGCGGCCCGCATCACCGCCAGGTTGCCGTCATGCCATTTGCCGTCGAAATAGGTCCGGATGCTGCTGCCTGCTGCCATTGTACTGCCCTCGTTTTACGATGCGGAAACTAGGCAGAGTCGGCACGACCGTCCAGACATGCTTGCTTGACAGGCGGATGGAATAGCTGTCTCGATGCGCTTATTCTGCATCTTTTTTATTGATTTTTCATCGGCTTAACGGTCGCGAACGGCAGGAAGTGACGCGGCGTCTTATAGGTCAGCATTGCTGCCCATTTGTTTCGCGCGCGAAACATTCGGACAGAATTGCTGACTTATTCAACCTATGCGTGTTGTGGCGCCAGGGTCCGGCGCGCCGGAAGGCGCGCCCGGCCCAACCGGGGCCGCGCATCCTGAGGCGCGCAGGCCCGGGCAGGAGTGTCCGGTCCCGCTTGCTTACGCAGCCGGTTTCAGTCCGCTCTTGCCCAGAACCGCCCCGGCGTCCTGCTGCCATCGGGCTTTCAAGCCGGCATTCGGGGTGCGGCGCAGGCCGATGGCCTTCAGCCCTTCGAACTTTTCCGAAGCTTCCTGGCCGAAGCTTGCCGCAACCCGCGGCCACCAGTAATCCGCCAGCTCTTGCAGCGCGGGCGCGCCTTGCGCCTCAACCAGCTGCATCAAGCCTTCTTCGGCCAGTTCCGCATGGTGCGCCTCGACCGGCAGAATAGCGCGGAACGCTTCGGCCAGCGGCTGGTAGGAGACATGCGACAGCTCCTCCAGCTGCAGCGTCACAGCACGGCCCATCAGAAGGTTCATCATCACCGCATCCGCCCAGCCTTCCAGCGGGTAGTTGAACACCGCCAGCCGCATGTCGTGCTTGGTCCGGCTCTGGCCGATATCGGCATCGCGCTCCAGCCGGGCGGTCCAGGGGTGGTGGTCGGCATAGCGCTCGGTGTCGGCGCCGAATTCCCCCATGATACGCAGCACCTTGTCGGCATGGTCGGTCTTTTCCAGCACGATGCGGGCGGCGGCAATGCGGGCCTTGATGCCGGGGCCTTCGTTGATGATGTCGGCAAAGCCGGCGGCGCCCGCCAGCTCGCTGTCGACAAAGGTCGCCATTATCTTCAGCAGCTCGGCGCGGTAGCGCGGCGGCACGTTGGACGGGTTGCTCAACACGCCGCCCTGGGCCAGATAGCTTTCGATGCTCATCTCTTCTGTCATGGTCTTGCTCCCTCGCTGTTGCCGTTACTGGTCGTAGTCGACCACGACATTGTCCGTCACCGGATAGGCCTGGCAGGACAGCACATAGCCCTTTTCGACCTCGTAATCCTCCAGCGCGTGATTGGCGACCATTTCGACCTCGCCCTCCAGCACCTTGCAGCGGCAGGTGGAGCAGACGCCGGCCTTGCAGGCGTATGGCGCGTCCATAGCGTTTTCCAGCGCGGCATCGAGCAGGGTCATGTCCTTGCCCATCTCGATGGTCTGGGTGGCGCCGTCCAGCGTGATGGCGGCCTTGGTCTGATTGGCGCCGGTCCCTGCATCCGCTGACTGAACCTTGCGTTTGGCGCGGCCCGGCTGGGCAGAGGCGAACAGTTCGAACTTGATCTGGCTGTCGTCCAGCCCTGCGGTGCGCAGCGCCGCGGCGATGCCCAGCATCATCGGTTCCGGACCGCAGATGAAGGCGGTGTCGACCGATTTGATGTCGATCCAATGCTCGAACAACTGGGCGCATTTGTCTTCGGTCACCAGGCCGGTGAAAAGGTCGATTTCCTGCGCATCCGTTTCCAGCACATGGATCACGTTGAAGCGGCCCATGTAGAGGTTCTTCAGATCCTCCAGCTCCTCGCGGAACATGATCGTGTTCACGCCCTTGTTGGCGTAGACCAGCGTGAAGGAGGCGTTTGGCTCGGCCGCCAGTGTGGTCTTGAGGATCGACAGCACCGGAGTGACGCCGGAACCGCCTGCAAAACCCAGGTAGTGCTTTTCGGCGCCTGCGTCGAGCGGGGTGAAGAAGCTCCCCATCGGCGGCATAGCCTGGAGGGTGTCGCCCGCCTTCAGTTCGGTATTGGCCCAGGTCGAAAAGGCGCCGCCGTCGACACGTTTGATGCCGACCTGCAGGATGCCCTCATCGCGGCCTGCACAGATCGAATAGCTGCGGCGCAGCTCCTCGCCGTCAAAGTCGCGGCGGAAGGTCAGATACTGGCCTTGGGTGAAATTGAACTCTTCAGCCGCGCCGTCCGCGGGCTTCAGGGTGACAACCACCGCATCGCGGATGGTCTTGCGGACGTCGGTGACTTCAAGGTCGTGAAAGCGCGCCATCAGGGTCTCCTCAGATGCACTTGAAATAATCAAAGGGTTCGAGGCAGTCCTGGCAGCGCCAGTGGGCCTTGCAGGGGGTCGAGCCGAATTGGCTGACCTTGGTGACATGTTTGCTGCCGCAGTTCGGGCATTTTTCCGGGCCGCCGGCAGCCTGGGGCGGGGCGATACCGTAAGCCTCCAGCTTGGCGCGGCCTTTTTCCGACAGCCAGTCGGTGGTCCAGGCGGGGGAGATCCGGGTTTGCAGTTTCAGATCGGTAATGCCGCGGTCGCGGAGCGCGGTTTCGATATCCAAGGCGATCACCGCAGTTGCCGGGCAGCCGGAATAGGTCGGGGTGACGCTGACAACCAGGGTTCCGCCCTCCCAGGCCACATCACGGATAATGCCGAGATCCACCAGCGAGATCACCGGAATTTCCGGGTCCGGCACGGCGTCAAGCCACTCCCAGATCCGGGCGGTGCTTGGCTGAGTTGTCACTTGGCTCATGCGGTTATCCCTTTTGGCTGTCCCGCCCGGCGGAAACGCCGGGCAGCGCCCGTTCCGCCCCCCCCACGGGAGGCAGGCGTTCAAAGCCCGCCCTACGGGGACAGGCGCTGCCCTCAATTCGTCATCAATCCCGTTACCACTTGGCGCCCGGGTAGGCGCGCTGCAGCCATTGCATCTGGGTCAGCAGATGGCCCAGGTGCTCGGTGTGCATCGCACCGTTCCGCCCGCCCTTATGGGCAAAGCGGCTCTCCGGGACGGTCAGCGTCGCGTCGCTCAGGATGCGGGTGACCAGCGCGTCGTATTCCTCGCGCAGGGCCGCCGGATCGGGGGCGATGCCAGCCTTGACCATCGCGGCGTCCACGTCATCAGACTGGAACATCTCACCCGCGTAGGGCCACAGATAGTCCAGCGCCTCTTGCATCCGGCGGTGGCTTTCCTCGGTGCCGTCGCCCAGGCTCACCACGGTATCGGCGGAGCGCTCCAGGTGATAGGCGACTTCTTTCGAAGCCTTCTCGGCAATCGCCGCGACCCGTTCGTCGGAGGATTTCATCAGCCGGCCCAGCTGGATCGAGTGCCAGGCGTCAAACAGGAACTGGCGCATCAGGGTGCGGCCGAAATCGTGGTTCGGCACCTCTGCCAGCAGAACATTGCGGAAATCCCAGGCGTCGCGCAGAAAGGCGAGGTCGTCGGCGGATTTTCCTTGGCCTTGCACTTCAGCGGCGAGGCCAAGCCACATCTGGGTCTGGCCGATCATGTCCAGCGCGGTGTTGGCCAGCGCGATGTCTTCCTCCAGCGCCGGCGCGCGGCCGCACCATTCGCTGGTCCGGTGGCCCAGGATCAGGGTGTTGTCGCCCATCCGCAGCAGGAACTGCAGAAAGGCCTCATCCTTGGAAAGCGGCGCGGCCATCACATCGCCCCCACGTCTTCGGGAATGTCAAAGAAGGTCGGGTGGCGGTAGACTTTGGACTCGGCCGGTTCATAAAGCGGGCCTTTGTCGCTGGGAGAGGAGGCCGCGATGCGGTTGGCCTCGACCACCCAGATCGACACGCCTTCATTGCGGCGGGTATAGACGTCGCGGGCGTTCTTGATCGCCATTTCGGCGTCCGGCGCATGCAGGGAGCCGACGTGGCGGTGGCTCATCCCGTGCTGGCCGCGGATGAAGACTTCCCAGAGGGGCCATTCGTTTTTCATATCTCTAATCCTCCTGGCTGAGGGGGGCGCCGCACGGCAGGCCGGAGCGCCGGAATGCTTGGGGTTATTCGGCGGCGTGCTTTTGCGCGGCTTTCTTTCTGGCATGGGCCAGCATTCCGTCGCGCACCCAGGCGCCGTCGTCCCAGGCCTTGTTGCGGGCGGCGAGCCGGTCCACGTTGCACGGGCCGTTGCCCTGGATCACCTCAAAGAACTCGGACCAGTCCGGGTCGGTGTAATCGTAATGGCCGCGTTCCTCGTTCCATTTCAGATCCGGGTCGGGGACAGTCAGGCCAAGGAACTCGGCCTGCGGCACGGTCTGGTCGACGAACTTCTGGCGCAGCTCGTCATTGGTGTTCATCTTGATCTTCCAGGCCATCGACTGCGCCGAATGGACCGAATCCTTGTCGGAGGGGCCGAACATCATCAGCGACGGATACCAAAGGCGGTTCAGCGCATCCTGGGCCATCTTCTTTTGCTCGGGTGTGCCCTCGGCCATCTTGCGGATGGCGTCATAGCCCTGGCGCTGGTGAAAGCTTTCCTCTTTGCAGACCCGGATCATGGCGCGGGAGTAGGGGCCGAAGGAGGTCCGCTGCAGCGGCACCTGGTTCATGATCGCGGCGCCATCGACCAGCCAGCCGACCGCGCCGATGTCGGCCCAGTTCAGCGTCGGGTAGTTGAAGATCGACGAATACTTCATGCGCCCGTCCAGCAGCATTTCCGTCATCTCGTCGCGGGACACGCCCAGCGTTTCCGCCGCACAGTAAAGATACAGGCCGTGACCGGCCTCATCCTGCACCTTGGCCAGCAGGATCGCCTTGCGCTCCAGCGTCGGCGCGCGGGTGATCCAGTTGCCCTCGGGCAGCTGACCGACGATTTCGGAATGGGCGTGCTGGCCGATCTGGCGGATCAGCGTCTTGCGGTAGCCTTCGGGCATCCAGTCCTTGGGTTCGATCTTCTCACCCGCGTCGATGCGCGCCTGAAAGGCGGCCAGCTGTTCGGGATCGTCCTGGGTCGCCTCGGATTTGACCATCTGAGCATACATGTCTGGGACCTCCTGCGGGTTAGGTTACACGCGTTCCAGGATCAGGGCTGTCCCCTGTCCGACACCAACGCACATGGTACACAGCGCATAACGGCCACCGCTGCGCTGCAATTGATAGGCGGCGGTCAGCACCAGCCGTGCGCCGGACATGCCGAGCGGGTGGCCCAGCGCAATGGCGCCGCCATTAGGGTTAACATGGGGCGCATCGTCCGCGATGCCAAGTTCGCGCAGCGTGGCAAGGCCCTGGCTGGCAAAGGCCTCGTTCAACTCGATCACGTCCATCTGCCCGATGGTCAGGCCGGTGCGGTCCAGCACCTTGCGGGTGGCGGGCACCGGGCCGATGCCCATGATGCGCGGCTCAACCCCGGCAGCGGCCATGCCGACGATGCGGGCCATCGGTTTCAAACCGCTTCTGGCGGCCGCAGCCTCGTTGGCCATCAGGATCGCAGCAGCACCGTCATTGACGCCGGAGGCATTGCCCGCGGTCACCGTCTTGTCCGGGCCGTTGACGCCCTTGAGCCCGGCCAGCTTTTCAGCCGAGGTGCCGGGGCGGGGGTGTTCGTCGGTGTCCACCACCAGCGGATCGCCCTTGCGCTGGGGGATCGTCACCGGGGTGATCTCGTCTTTGAAAATACCGGCCGCTTGCGCTGCGGCCCAGCGGGCCTGGCTGCGGGCGGCAAAGGCGTCCTGATCCTCGCGGGAGACGCCGTAATCCGCAGCGACGTTGTCGGCGGTCTGCGGCATCGAGTCGGTGCCGTACATCTTCTCCATCTTGGGGTTCACAAACCGCCAGCCGATGGTGGTGTCATAGACCGCATTGGCGCGGGTGAAGGCGGCGGTTGCCTTGGGCATCACAAAAGGCGCGCGGCTCATGCTTTCGACGCCGCCGGCGATGGCCATATCATAATCGCCCGCCTTGATGCCGCGCGATGCCATGCCGACCGCGTCCATGCCGGACGCGCAAAGCCGGTTGATGGTGGTGCCGGGAACGGTGGCGGGCAGGCCCGCCAGCAGCGCCGCCATGCGGGCGACGTTGCGGTTGCTTTCACCGGCCTGATTGGCGTCGCCCAGGATCACGTCATCCAGGCTGCCCCAGTCCGCATCCGGGTTGCGCGCGGCCAGGGCGGCAATCGGCAGGGCGGCCAGGTCATCGGTGCGCAGCTGGCTGAGGGCGCCGCCATAGCGGCCGATCGGGGTGCGGGTGGCATCGCAGATGAAAGCATCCATGGGTGTTCGCGTCTCCTGTGGCGGCGGCAGGGATAAGCCGACCGTTGGGTCGGTGATACGCCGGAAGATGATTCGCGGCAAGTTAAATGTAACGCACTTCTTCTACTCTGTGAAATCCTGTAACGCATTAACCCGTGCGCCGTGCGGCTGACCGCTCTGCGCAAACTGAAAGACGTCGTTGGGGTATTTTTCTCCACCGATCTGAAAATGGGTCATGCCGGTGCGGCTGAACCCGTGCCGCAGGTAAAAGCCGATGGCGGGACGGTTTTCGGAATTGGTGGTTAGCCAGGGCGCATCCCAGCCCAGCCCGCGGCACAACTCCAGCCCTGCCGCCAGCAGGCAGCGGCCGGTGCCGCTGCCATGGTGGCGTGGCTGAACATAGAGCGTCGAAATCTCTGTGCAGGAGGGACCGCCAACCGGGCAGGGGCGGCCGTGGCTCAGCCGGATATAGCCGACGATGCCCTGCTGGTTCTGCGAGACCAGAAACCGCTCCTGCGGGTCCGCCAGCGCGGCCTCGAAATGCGCCGGGGTAAAGTGGTCCAGGACGTAATCGGAAAACTGTGCGGAAACGCCGTGGCGCAGGTAGGTGCCCAGCCAGACCTCAATCGACAGGGCAGCCAGGCTGGAGCAGTCATGCGCCGCCGCGGGGCGGATCGGGGGCTGGGCTGAATGCATGGGGAGGCCTCTGAATATTGGAGTGAAATGCGCAATGGTTCAGTCAGTCCTGCGGGCCGGTCAAGAAACTTTGCTCGTCAAGAATGCTTCACCTGTTTAATATTGTACCTGCATCGATAGGGGAGGCGCCGATGAACATTCTCTACATCATGTTCGATCAGCTGCGGTTCGATTACCTCAGCTGCGCGGGCCATCCGCATCTGCAGACGCCGCATATCGACGCGCTGGCGGCCAGGGGCGTGCGCTTCACCCGCGCCTATGTGCAGTCGCCCACCTGCGGCTCGTCGCGGATGTCGAGCTATACCGGGCGTTACCCCTCCAGCCACGGAGTGCAGTTCAACAGCTATCCCTTGCGGGTGGGGGAGTGGACCATGGGTGACCATCTGCGCAAGGCGGGGATGGGCTGCCACCTGATCGGCAAGACCCATATGGTGGCCGATGCCGAAGGGATGCAGCGGCTGGGGCTGGCGCCGGACAGCGAGATCGGCGTGCGGCAGTCGGAATGCGGCTTTGACCCCTATGTGCGCGATGACGGGCTGTGGGCGGAAGGGCCGGACGGGTTCTATGACGCAAAGCGCAGCCCCTACAATGAGTACCTGAAGGGCAAGGGCTATCCCGGCGGCAACCCCTGGAACGATTTTGCCAATGCCGCGGTTGAGGGCGGGGATGTGGCGTCGGGCTGGTTCATGGTCAATGCGGACAAGCCCGCCAATATTGCCGAGGAGGACAGCGAAACCCCCTGGCTGACCACTCAGGCGATGGACTTCATCGCACAGGCGGAAGAACCGTGGTGCGCGCATCTCAGCTATATCAAACCGCATTGGCCCTATATCGTGCCCGCGCCTTATCACGGCATGTACGGGCCGGAGCATGTGCTGCCGGCGGTGCGCTCAGATGCTGAGCGCGAGGACGCGCATCCGGTGTTTCAGGGCATGATGAACAACCAGATCGGCAAAACCTTCAGCCGGGACGAGGTGCGCGGCAAGGTGATCCCCGCCTATATGGGGCTGATCAAACAGGCCGACGACCAGATGGGCCGCCTGTTCGGCTGGCTGGAGGACACCGGCCGGATGCAGGACACGATGATTGTGGTGACTTCGGATCACGGTGATTATCTGGGCGATCACTGGCTGGGGGAGAAGAACCTGTTCCATGACCCCTCCATCAAAGTGCCGCTGATCATTTACGATCCGCGCGCGGATGCGGATGCTGCACGTGGAACAACCTGCGATGAACTGGTCGAGGCGATCGACCTGTTGCCGACCTTCCTGGACGCGGCGGGCGGCGATCCGGCACCGCATATCCTGGAGGGGCGCTCGCTGATGCCGTTCCTGCGCGGGGAAAGCCCGGAATGGCGGGACTATGCCATTGCCGAGTTCGACTATTCCACCATGCCGCTGTGCGAAAAGCTGGGACTTGAGCCCAAGGATGCGCGGCTGTTCATGGTGGCGGACAAACGCTGGAAGTTCATGCACGCCGAGGGCGGGCTGCGTCCGATGCTGTTCGACATGGAGAACGACCCGGACGAACTGGTGGATCTGGTCAAAGGAGCAGCTCATCAGGAGGTCATCGATCTGATGTATGACCGGCTGCTGACGTGGGGCCTCAGGATGTCGCAGCGGATCACCCTGTCGGATGCGCAGATCAAGGCGCGGCGCGGCACATCCGGCCGCAAGGGTATCCTGCTGGGGGTCTATGAGGCCGGCGAGCTGGCCCCGGAGCTGACAGAGAAATACCGTGGGCCGGTGCCGCGCGGCTGACACCGCTCTTTCATCTTGCCAAAAATACTCCGGGGGAGCCCGCAGGGCGGGGGCAGCGCCCCCGATCCGCGTTGCCAGCCGATCACAGCGGGCCTAAATTGGCGCAAATGCAGCAAGGGTGCGATATGGCAGGGCAGACGGAACAGGTTCTGAACGCAATTCTCCAGGACATCGAGGCCGGCCGGCTGGTGCCAGGCGCGCCGCTGGAGGAGGGCGATCTGGTGGACCGCCACGGGGTGTCCCGCACGCCGGTGCGCGAGGCCTTTATCCAGCTGGAGGCAATCGGGCTGATCAAGCGGCTGCCGCGCAAAGGCGCGGTGCTGTTCAAGCCGACGCTGGAGGAATTCCTGGCGATTCTGGAAGTGCATGCCCGGCTGGAAGGGCAGGCCGCGGCACTGGCGGCGCGGCGGCTGTCACCAGCACAGGCCAGCGAGCTGGACGCGGCAGTTGCCGCCTGCGAGCGGCATGCAGCGGAGCAGGGCGATGGTGATCCGGCGGGCTATTACCAGCTGAACCTGAGGTTTCATGCCTGTGTGGCCGAAGGGTCGGGCAATCCGTTTCTGGTCGAGATGATCAAAACCAACGCCCGCAAGCTGATGGCCTATTACCGGGCGCGCTACCGCTATCCCGGCGCCATTGCGCAGTCGGCCAGGGAACACCGGGAGATTGCCGCGCTGATCTTAGCTCATGACGGTGAGGGGGCGGAGGCGGCGATGATCTCCCATGTTCAGTTCGATCAGGTGACGGTGATGGACTTGCTCGCCGCTTTGGGCTGAACGGAGCCTTGCGGCTCGGTGCCTTCGGCGGGAGTATTTTTAACCAGAAAGAAGCGGTGAATCAGCTCTGCCGGGCCTGTTCGAAGAAACGCGCGAGGCATTCGGCAAAGATTTTCTGGTCGGCGCGTCCGGCAAGGCTGTCCAGCGCGCGGGCGTAGACATTGGAACCAAGGGTTTCGCGCAGCTCTTCGGTCAGGGCGGTGATGAAATCGTGGCTCATCTCCGGGTGGTGCTGGGTGGTGAAGATATGGCACCCAAGGGTGAAGCCGCTGTTGATGCCGCCAGAGGTGCTGAAGGGGCTGGCCCCTTCGGGCAGGGTGGCAACGCATTCACAGTGCGCGCCGTAGAGATTTACCTCATCCGGCAGGCCGCCGGCCCAGCCGGGGCGGTTCAGCAGCTGGTTGCGGGTCAGCCCGTGCACCCAGCCGTCCGGGTTGTGATCAAGCGTGCCGCCAAGCGCCAGGGCGATGGCCTGATGGCCGAAACAGGCGCCGAACAGCGGAAAGCGGCGGCTGTGGGCCGTGCGGATCAGCTTTAGCAGCTGCGTGATCCAGGGCGCGCCGGAGCGGACCGAGGCCGGGCTGCCGGTGATCATTGCGCCGTCAAAGGCAAACAGGTCCTGCGGGAATGCGCCGTCTTTCACGGAGAACTCAGAGGTGCGCCAATCCGGCCGCGCCATCTGTATGAGGCCGGTAAATTTCTCGCCGTCCTTCGGGCGGGCCTGGGCAAACGTGCTTTCGTCGGTGTTGGTCATCAGGATGGCCAGATGCATCAGGATACTCGCAAGGTTTTCATTTACATACTTATGATGTCCATTAATATACATTGAGCAAGCAAGTCAGGGAAGCCCGCAATGACAGTCTGGAGCCCCACGGATGACGGCCATGCGGATCTGAGCAGCCATGATGCCTTTGCCCAGGGTGCGCCGCACAACACCTTTGCCCGGCTGCGCCGCGAGGATCCGCTGCATTGGACCGAATATGCGGGCGGTGAAAACTTTTGGTCGGTCACCCGCTATGACGACATCACGGCGATGAACAAAAATACCGAGGTGTTTTCCTCGGCCCGCGGGATCCGGATGGAGGATCAGTCTTACGAGGAATACCTGGCGCGGCGGACCTTTCAGGAAACCGACCCGCCGGAGCATTCCAAGGTGCGTATGAAGCTGCTGAAAGCGTTCTCAAAAACCACAATGGCGCAGTATGAGAAGGATATTCGGGATTTGTGCGCGGATATTCTGGATCAGGCGCTGGCCAAGGGGGAGTTTGACGCCACCAAGGAAATCGCCCGGCAGCTGCCGATGCGGATGCTGGGCCGGGTGGTGGGCCTGCCGGAGGCGGACCTGCCCTGGCTGGTTGAAAAAGGCGATGCGCTGATTGCCAATACCGACCCGGATTTCACCTCCCATGTGCTGGACAAGATGCAGACGGATGAGTTCCGGATGATGCCCTTCAACTCCCCCGCCGGGGCGGAGCTGTATGTCTATGCCAGGGAGCTGATGGAGGCGAAGGCGAAGACGGGCGATACTGCGGGGGTGCTGAACCTGATCCTGGAACCGGCCAAGGATGGCTCGGTGATTACCGGGGACGAGTTCCGTAATTTCTTTTGCCTGCTGGTGGCGGCGGGCAATGACACCACGCGATATTCGATTGCCGCGGGCATTCAGGCGATGTGCCATCAGCCGGAGCTGCTGGAACAGATGCAGGCGGGCGGCGCGGTCTGGGAGACGGCGGCGGATGAGATCATCCGCTGGGCCACACCGGCGCTGTATTTCCGCCGCACCGCGACGCGGGATGTGGAGATGCATGGCAAGACCATCCGGGCAGGCGACAAGGTGCTGTACTGGTTTGCCTCGGCCAACCGGGATGATCGGTACTTTGAAGATCCATTTCACGTGAATCTGCACCGCAGCCCGAACCGGCATCTGTCGTTCGGCCAGTTCGGCCCGCATGTCTGCCTGGGCATGTGGCTGGCGCGGCTGGAGGTGACGGTGCTGTTTCAGGAACTGGCCCGGCGCATCCGGCATATCGAACCCGCCGGGCCGCACAAGTTTCTGCGCTCAAACTTTGTGGGCGGGATCAAGGCGCTGCCGGTGCGGGTGGAAGCTGCGTGAACCTCAGCCCCTTCCAAAGGGAAGATTCTGCAAAAAACCGATATATATGTTAAGCAACAAGGCACGGGAAACGATGCCGAAGACAGTCCAACAGGGAAGGACCTTGTTCCATGAAGACCCGCCTGCGCGCGATGTTTTGCGATCACCTCAGCATCATGCGGGGGAAGTATCTGCCCAATTCCAAGATCGGTGATGACTCGACCCGGTTCTGCCGCTCGGTCTTTGGCACCCACTATGACAGGGACCTGCTGGATGCGCCGGGTGCGATGGTCAAGCAGGGCCTGCCGGATATGGAGCTGAAGTGGCTGCATGACGATATCCGCGACAGCTGGCATGCTTCGACCAAGGTGGTGCTGGGGGATCTGTACGACGATGCGGGGGCGCCGCTGCCGCTGTGCCCGCGCGGCACGCTGAAGCGGGCGGTGGCAGACTGGCGGAAACACGGGCTGACGCCGAAAGTCGGGATTGAGCTGGAAGCCTTTGCGCTGCAGGCGGATGATCGCGGGCGGCTGATGCCCTATGACGCGCCGGGCGGCGTGGTTTACGGCACCGGCCCCTTTGCTGATCCCCTGCGATTCAATGACCGGATCTGGGCGATGGCGGATGACATGGGGTTCAGTCTCGACATGATCACGGCGGAATTCGACAGCCCGCAGTTTGAATACACGCTGACCTTTGACGACGCGGTGAAGGCAGTAGATGACATCGTGCTGTTCCGCCTGATGGCGCGCGAGGTGGCGCTGGAATACGGCATTGTCCTGACCTTCATGCCGAAACCGGTGGCCGAGGCCGGCGGTTCGGGCATGCATATCAACTTTTCCTTTGCGGATGAGGCGGGCGGCAATGCGCTGTCCGCGGGGCCGCGGGGCGGGCCAGAGCATATGAACGATCTGGCGCGCGGCTGTCTGGCGGGCCTGCTGCATCACCACAAGGGGCTGGCGGGGCTGATTGCACCCAGCGCCAACAGTTACATGCGGCTGCAGCCGGGGTCGCTGTCGGGGTATTGGCAGAACTGGGGCGGCGATCATCGCAATGTGACCACGCGGATCAGTTCCGAGGGCGGCGCCAAGGCGCGGCTGGAGCACCGGATGGCGGATGCCTCGGCCAATCCCTACACGGCAGTGGCGGCGGTGCTGCAGGCGGCGCGGCTGGGGGTGGAGAACGGCCACCAGCTGCCGCCGATGGAGACCGGCGACGGCTTTGACCGCACCGATGCGCGCGAGGGCACCGCAGTGGATCTGAAGGGCGCGGTTGGCGATCTGGAGCGGGATACTGTGCTGGCAGAGGCCGTGGGGCCGGAGCTGGTTGCCAGTCACGTCTTCATGAAGCGCAAGGAAGTGCGCAAGACCCGTGATCTGGAGGGCGACGGGATGCGCGATTTCTACGTGCATTTCATCTGAGTTTCTATATGCCGCAACCGCGCCGCGCCAGCGGCGCCGCCGAAGGCGCGGGCCCGAAGCATTTGCTTCAGGTCCGCCATGGCATTTCGCGGTGCCCGGACCTTGCGGCCCGGGCGCGGGCGGCGTCTGGCGCGGGTGTCAGCCCGCTGCCGCCAGGCCTGCGTCCAGGGCGGACAGGATGGTCGCGGCTTCGGCCTCGCTCAGCACCAGCGGCGGTGACAGGATGATATTGGGGCCGGAGACCCGCACCATCGCGCCGGCCTTATAGGCCGCTTCCTGCAGCCTGCCGGTGGACGCCTTGTCCGCCGCCGTCTTGGTGGTGCGGTCGGACACCAGTTCCACTGCGCTCATCAGGCCGTGGCCGCCGCGGACATCGCCGATCAGCTCGTATTTTTGTTGCAGCGCCAGCAGGCCCTCATGGATCTGGGTGCCGCGGGCGGCGGCATTTTCGGGCACGTTCAGGCGCAGGGTCTCTTCCAGGCAGGCCAGAGCGGCAGCCGCCCCGACCGGATGGCCGGAGTAGGTGTAGCCATGGCCGATGGCGGCCTTGCCGGTGGTGTCCTTCTCGAAGACCTCGGTCATGCGATCTGCGATCATCACCGCCCCGAAGGGGAAGTAGCCGTTTGTGATCGCTTTTGCGGTGCACATCATGTCCGGCTGCACGCCCCAGTGGCGCGAACCGGTCCAGGAGCCGGTCCGCCCGAAGGCGGTGATCACCTCATCGGCGATCAGCAGGATGCCATGTTTCGTGCAGATCTCGCGCACGCCGGGCATGAAGCTGGAATGCGGCGGGATCACCCCGCCCGCACCCAGGATCGGCTCCATGATGAAGGCGGCGATCGTGCCTGCGCCCTGGAAGGCAATTTCATCCTCCAGTGCCTGCAGGCAGAACTGGGCGAGGCGCTCCGGGTCGGTCTCGTTGAACGGGTTGCGGTAGGTATAGGGCGCCGGGATGTGATAGCAGCCGGGCAGCAGCGGTTCGTACTGGGTGCGGAAATTGGCATTGCCGTTGACTGAGGCGCCGCCCATGTGGGTGCCGTGATAGCCCTTTTTCAGGCTCAGGAATTTGGTGCGGCCGGCCTCGCCGCGGATCTTGTGGTACTGGCGGGCCAGCCGCAGGGCGGTTTCCACCGAATCCGAGCCGCCGGAGGTGAAAAACGCGCGGGTGAGCCCGTCGGGTGCAAAGAATTTGCGCAGCTCCTCGGCCAGCTGGATCACCTGGTCGTTGGTGGTGCCGCGGAAGGTGGAGTAGTAGGGCAGCACATCCAGCTGCGCGGCAATCGCGTCCTTCACCGGCTGGCAGGAAAAGCCGAGGTTCACGTTCCACAGGCCGCCGACCGCATCGACCACTTCGTGCCCGTCGACATCGGTGATCTTCACGCCTTGCGCCGAGGTGATGATCGCGGGCGGGTTGGCGAGGCTGTCGCCGGGATGCGCCATCGGGTGCCAGAGCGATTTGGCGTTGTGTTCTTTCAGGAAGTTGGAGTCTTTCATGGGGTCAGCTCCTGGATGCGGCCCCGAGCGGGACCTGAGATGGGGAAGTCAGGCGGCGCTGTCCTGCGGATAGTCTGCAGGCGCCGAGCCGCCGATGCGATGGGTGAGGGCGGCACCCGCGCGGCGCAGGGCAGCGGGGATTCCATGTGTTTGTTCCGGGGTCATGCGGGAAACCGGCGCGGCCACGGCGAGCGCCCCGATCACCTGGCGGTCGGGGCCGAAGACCGGCACAGCGTGGGAATGCACATCCGCCTCAAAGCCGCCGATGGATTGCGCCATGCCGGCGCTGCGGACATCTGCCAGCTGGGCGCGGATTTCCTGCGGATCGGTAAGCGTTTCAGATGTGTGGGCCTGCAATGGCTGCGCCAGCGCCGCGTCAACAAAGCCGGGGTCGGCATAGGCCAGCACCGCCATGCCGGAACTGGTGCCGTGAAAGGTCAGCACCTCGGCGTCCTCCATCATCACCTTGGTGGCATGGCGCGGCGAATAGGCGTGCGACAGCGAGTTCAGCTGGCTGCCCTGCAGGAGCGAGAGGTGGGTTGTTTCACCGGTTTCGTCGCTCAGATCGCGCAGCACCCGGCGGGACACGGAGAGAATCGGAACCGCCGCCTCGCGCAGGGCAGCCAGACGCAGAACCTGCGGGCCGAGCCTGTACATGCGGTCGCCGTCTGTCTGTTCGACAAAGCCTGCGACCTGCAGCTCGCTCATCATCCGGTAGACCGTTGCCTTGTTCATGCCGGACAGGCGGGAAAGGTCGCTGAGCCCGATCCCGGTCCGGCCGTGGTTAAAATATGTCAGTAATGACAAGGCTTTGGATACCGTTCCCATGCGCCTGTTCATTCTCCCTGTTTGATCTTGGCAGGTGGCGACTTCGGAAAAAGACGCACCTTGGATGCAATTTTCTTGACAGATAACGGGGCGGGCTGTCAATCTAAATTCAAACCAAGGGTTCGAATAATGAACCATCGGCAAAAGGCCGAAATGAAAACTGGGAGGAAAGTCATGAAACTTAAAACCCTCATGAAAGGGGCCGCCGCTGCGGCGGCGCTGGGGCTGAGCGCGGTTGCGGCGCAGGCCGACTATCCGGAGAAGCCGGTGAATTTCATCGTGCCGTGGCCGCCGGGTGATCTGGAGGATGTGCTGACGCGGATGATCGCAGAGGATTTTCAGAACGAATACGGTGTTGCGGCAGCTGTCGTGAACAAGCCGGGCGGCGGCGGCGGTCCGTTCCCCGGCGCCATTGAAGTCGCCAACGCGCCGAGCGATGGCTACACCGTCGGCTCCTTTGTGATCGGCGTGCCGGTGATGGGCCACCAGATCGACATCCCGCCGCTGACACCCGAGAAATTCGACCCGCTGGGGATCTTCCTGACCTATCCCTTTGTCATCGCGACCTCGGGCAATGCGCCCTACAGCTCGATGGAAGAGCTGGCGGCCTATGCCAAGGAAAACGACGTGGCGCTGGGCCATTTCGGCGATGTGCTGACGCCGACCCAGGTGACCAAGGCCTATGCCAAGAATGCCGGTTTCGAATGGGGCTCGGACGCGGCCTTTGATGCACTGGATTGCAACACACTGGCCTCGGGAGATGCGGATGTGATCAACACCACACTGCAGCTGGTGCTGCCCTGCCTTGATGACATCAAGGTGCTGGTCTCGATCACCGACGAGCGTATCCCGCTGGCACCCGATGCGCCGACCATCGGCGAGCTGGACAAGAGCCTGGACATCGCCCTGTGGAACGGGCTGTTTGTCACCAAGGACACCCCGCAGGATGTGCGCGACAAGATCATCGCCGTGGCCGAAAAGACGGTGATGAGCGAACGCGCGCAGAACGTTGCCAAGGAAACCGGCGCCCTGGTTTACTGGCAAAACGCAGGGGACAGCGCCGCCCGGGTTGCCAATGACATCGGCACCATGGCCCGTATCAGCGGCCTGCTGTCGGAGTAATCCTCCCCCGCGGCATCGGGGTCTGATTGGTCCCGGTGCCGTTTCACTCGCGCGGACAAAGAATTTCACACATGGCTTCGGAACGTGAACACCGCTTTGCCGGACCGCGGCGCGGACAGCTGGTTTTTGCCCTCTTCCTGGTGGGCGCGGCGCTGCTGCTGCTGGTTCTGATCACCGAGCAGACCGCCTGGGTCCAGAAGACCAGGCTGTTTGCCCAGCCGCGGTTCTGGCCCGCTGTCGCCATTGGCGGCATGGTGCTGCTGGGGGGGCTGCATCTGTATAAACTGCCGTGGCGGCGGGTCAGCCGTTACGACCTGCGGGAGCTCAGGCGCTGGGCGCAGGTTTTCGAATTTGCCGGCTGGTTCATGGGGTATGTCCTTTTGGTGCCGGTCATCGGCTATCTGCCGGTGACACTGGCCTTCATGCCGCTGCTCAGCTGGCGGATGGGCTATCGCAGCCGCTTCATGCTGGGCATCAGCCTTGCCTTTGCGGTGGCAGTGGTGGTGCTGTTCAAGGCCGTCCTGTCGGTCAAGATCCCGGGCGCGATGCTGTACGAATATCTGCCGGGGCCGCTGCGCAGCTTTTTCATTCTTTATCTCTGAGTGCCCGCCATGGACCTTATCCTGTCTGCCATAGAAATCCTGATGCGCTGGGACGTGGCGCTGGCGCTGCTGGCGGGATCGGTCGGCGGCGTGCTTATCGGCGCGATCCCCGGAGTCGGTCCGGCGGTGGCGATTGCCATCCTGTTGCCCGCGACGTTTTCGATGGATCCGATTGTGGGCCTGACGGTGCTGCTGGGGATCTACGGCTCTTCCATGTACGGCGGCGCCATTCCGGCGATCCTGATCAATACGCCCGGCACCGCGGTCAATGCGCTGACCACCTATGACGGCTATCCGATGACCGCGCGGGGGGAGCCGCGAAGGGCGTTAAGCCTGGCCTATTCCGCCAGCTTTTTCGGCGGCATCTTCTCGGTCATCTGTTTGATCCTGTTTGCCCCGGTGCTGGCAAAGATCGCGCCGATGTTCGGCTCGCGCGAGATTTTCATGGCCGCACTTTTGGGCCTGATCCTGGTGGTGGTCGCCCACCGCGGCCAGGCGCTGATTGCGGGGGCGCTGGCCTGTTTCGGGATATTCCTGCAGACCATCGGGCTGGAGCCGGTGAAATACACCCAGCGCTACACTTTCGGGCAGGATTTCCTCGGCGGCGGCATCAATCTGATCGTTGTTGTGCTGGGGCTGTTTGCCATTTCCCAGGCCTTTGTGCTGCTGACGGATGAGGACGAGAAGGTCCGCATGACCCGCCTGCGCGGCGGCATGTTCCAGGGCCTGCGCGAGCTGGCCCGCCATCCGCGGGTGGCTGGTGTCTCCGCTACCTTTGGCGTGCTGATGGGCATGGTGCCCGGTGTGGGGGAATTCACTGCGCAATTCATGTCCTACACCTATGCGCAAAAAACCTCGAAACGGCCGCAGGATTTCGGTCATGGCTCCTCGGAAGGGCTGATCGCGGCGGAGACCGCCAATAACGCCGTGCCAGCGGCGGCCATGGTGCCGCTCTTGGCGCTGGGCATCCCGGGCGAGGCGCTGACGGCGATGATGCTGTCGGTCTTTTATGTGCACAACGTGGTGCCGGGGCCGGGGCTGTTCCAGAACGACATGGATTTCGTGGTGGCGTTGTATCTCGCGCTGCTGATCCTGAACGTGCTGGTGCTGCTGTTCCTGCTGTTTGCCACCCGGTCGCTGATCCAGGTGGTGCGCATCCCCAACCGGTTCCTGGGGGTCTGCATCCTGACGCTCAGCTTTGTCGGCGTCTACAGTTTGCGCAATTCCGTCACCGACTGTGTGATGGCGGCGGCGTTTGGTGTCCTTGGCTATGTGCTGAAACGCCTGTCGCTGCCCGCGGTGCCGATCATCCTGGGCATGGTTCTGGGCGGCATCATGGAGGTGAAGCTGCGCGCGGCCATGGCAAGGGTGAAGGAACCCTTTGATTTCATTGACCGCCCGGTGGCGTTCATCCTGTTTCTACTCATCATCATTGTTCTGGCGGTCCACATCCTGCGGGTGCTGAAGGACCAGAAGGAACTGAAGGAGGCCGAATGGCAGACCAAATCCTCATCGACAAGCTTCGCAAGCTTGATGTGGCGCCGCAGAAACTCTTTCTTGAAGGATCATGGCAGGAAGGTTCGGGCCAGACACTCGAAGTTGCTTCGCCGGTTGACGGATCTGTTCTGACCACCCTGCAGGGCGCCTCTGCCGCGGACGTCGAAATCGCCGTCGCCTCGGCACGGCGGGCCTTTGAGGACCGCCGCTGGGCGGGACAGAGCCCTGCCGCAAGGAAGCAGGTGCTGCACAGGATTGCGGACCGGATCGATGCAGAGGCAATTGAACTGGCAGTGCTGGGTGTGCGCGACAACGGCACCGAGTTCAACATGGCGCTGAAGGCCGAGCCGGGATCGGCGGCGGGCACATTCCGCTACTACGCCGAGGCGTTGGACAAGGTTGCCGGGGAGGTCGCGCCGACCGCGCCGGATGTGCTGGGGCTGGTGCAGCGGATGCCGGTGGGAGTGGTAGGCGCCATCGTGCCGTGGAACTTCCCGCTGATGATCGGCGCCTGGAAGCTGGCGCCGGCGCTTGCGATGGGCAATTCGGTGGTGCTGAAACCGGCGGAAACTGCCTCGCTGACGCTGCTGCGGCTGGCGGAAATCTGCTCCGAATGCGGCCTGCCGGACGGGGTGCTGAATGTGGTGACCGGCTCCGGCGCCGAGGCGGGTGCCGCGCTGGCGGCGTCCAACGGCGTGGATGTGCTGGCGTTCACCGGCTCCGGCGCGACGGGGCGCAAGCTGCTGGAGGCCTCGGCGCGGTCCAACCTCAAGCGTTGCTATCTGGAGCTGGGCGGCAAATCCCCCAACATTGTCTTTGCCGATGCGCCGGATCTGGCCAAGGCGGCCAAGATCTCTGCCGCGGGCATTTTCCGCAATTCCGGGCAGGTCTGTATTGCCGGTTCCCGCCTGCTGGTCGAGGCGTCGGTTCATGATGAGTTTGCCGAACTGCTGCAGGCCGAGGCCGAGGCGCTGCGGGTGGGCGATCCGCTGGACCTGAAAACGCATATCGGCGCGGTCAATTCCGAGGAGCAGCTGCGCCGCAACCTCTCCTTTATGGATATGGCGCGGGCAGAGGGCGGGCAGGTCATCACCGGCGGGCAGCGGATTCTGGAAGACACCGGCGGCACCTATATGTCGCCGGCAATTGTCACCCATGTGGCGCAGGATCACGCGCTGTTCCAGCGCGAGGTCTTCGGGCCGGTGCTGGCGGTTACCAGGTTCGAGACCGAGGCAGAGGCGCTGAGCCTTGCCAATGCCACCGACTTTGGCCTGGCGGCAGGTGTTTGGACCGCAAACCTGTCCCGCGCACACAGGATGGTGGCGGGCATCCGCGCCGGCGTGGTGCATGTGAACACCTATGGCGGGTCTGATAACACAGTGCCTTTGGGCGGCGTCGGCCAGTCCGGCAACGGCCATGACAAGTCGCTGCATGCGCTGGACAAATACACCGACCTGAAAACAGCTTGGATCCAGCTGTGAAGCAGGTTTTGCCGGCGCAAAACCTGCTGCCTCCGGCGGGAGTATCTTGAGAAAGTTGAAGCGCGGCGGGCGCGCCGGTTGCCGCCCTCGCGATGCTGATCAGACGGGAGACTAAGCCTGTGTCAAACAAGACCATACTGGTTGCCGGAACCTATGACACCAAAGACGATGAGTTGGGCTATCTGGCGGCGGTGATCCGCGGGCAGGGCGGTTGTGTCCTGACGATGGACGTCAGCGTTCTGGGAGATCCGAGCCAGCCCGCGGATGTCAGCAAACATGATGTGGCAGAAGCCGGCGGCAGCTCAATCCGGGCGGCGATAGACTCGGGCGATGAAAACACCGCCATGCAGATCATGGGCGCAGGCGCTGCGGCCAAGGTGCTGGAGTTGCACCGGCAGGGGCGCATTGACGGGGTGATCGTATTGGGCGGCACCATGGGCACCGATCTGGCGCTGGATATATGTGCCGCATTACCGGTGGGCGTGCCCAAATACATCGTCTCTACTGTGGCCTTCTCGCCGCTGATGCCGCCGGAGCGGATCCCGGCGGATGTGCAGATGATCCTCTGGGCCGGGGGGCTTTATGGACTGAATACGATTTGCAAGGCCTCGCTCAGCCAGGCTGCTGGCGCGGTGCTGGGCGCGGCCCGGGCGGTGGAGCCGCCCGAACGCGACCGGCCGCTGATCGGCATGACGTCATTCGGCAAGACTGTGCTGCGCTACATGGTGGCGCTGAAACCGGCGCTGGAGGCGCGCGGGTTCGAGGTGGCGGTGTTCCATGCCACCGGCATGGGCGGGCGCGCGTTTGAAAGCCTGGCCGCAGAGGGCGCCTTTGCTGCGGTGATGGATTTTGCCCCGCAGGAAGTGTCGAACCACCTGTTCGGCGGATTATCGGCCGGGGCGGACCGGATGACCAATGCCGGGCGCGCCGGCATACCGCAGCTGGTGGCGCCGGGTTGTTACGATTTGGTGGATTACATCGGCTGGCAGGACACGCCCGCACAATTGAGGGGACGGGAAACCCATGCCCACAACCGTCTTCTCACCTCTGCCCTGCTGAATGCTGACGAGCGGCGGCAGGTGGCGCAGGCGGTTTGCGGCAAACTGGCCGCTGCCAAGGCGCCGGTGGCCGTGCTGCTGCCCGCCGGGGGGTGCAACGAATGGGACCGTCCCGGTGCCCCGTTGCATGATGGCGAAGGGCTGGCGGCCTTTTGCGATGAAATACGCGCCTTCTGCCCGGAGAATGCGGTTCTGCATGAACTGGACTGCCATATCAATGATGCTGCCTTTGCCGGCAAGGCTCTGGAAATTCTGGACGGCTGGATTGCCAGCGGTGTGGTGAAGACCGGCTGAACAGCCAATCGCCTTATCTCTTGGTTGTGCCTCTTGATAATGCGTTTCAATAAGTTCCAAAGCTGCGGTGTTTCTGTTACGTAATGACTTGAATGGCCGCCATTTGCAGCGCCCGGGCGTCTCTGGCGCGGGCTTTGCAGGCCTTTGGCCGCCTTTGGGGCTTGGCGCCGGTTCGGCTGCCGTGCCTAATCGGATGAGAGCCGGGCGCAGCTGCCGCCGCCCTGGGAACAAGAGGATGACCGGATGAGTGAAGCCATAGCATATGAGCGCGCAGGAGACGTTGCTGTTCTGAAAGCGCAGAATCCGCCAGTGAACGCACTGGGTGCTGCAATGCGCAAAGGGTTGCTGGCGGGGATCGAACGGGCGGAACAGGATGGCGCCAAAGCGGTGCTGATCTACGGCGAGGGCCGGACCTATTTTGCCGGCGCCGATATCCGCGAATTCGGCGGGCCGCCGCAGGACCCGCAACTGCCGGCCCTGTGCAGCCGGATCGAGGCGTCGCCGCTGATCGTTGTCTCCGCCATGCATGGCACGGCGTTGGGCGGCGGGCTGGAGGTGGCATTGGCCTCGCATTACCGGGTTGCGGTTCCGTCGGCCAAAATGGGCCTGCCCGAGGTCAACCTGGGCATTCTGCCCGGTGCAGGGGGCACCCAGCGGCTGCCGCGATTGGCCGGAACCGAAGCGGCGCTGGAGATGATCACCAGCGGCCGTCACTTCGGCGCCGCGGAAGCGCTGGAAAAGGGCATTATCGACAAGATCGAAGAGGGGGATCCGCGCGGGATCGGCCTGGCTTATGTGCAGGAACTTCTGGAGCAGGGCGCCCCGCGCCGGGCGGTGGGCGAAATGCCGGCGCCGGAAGCGGTGGATTTTGATGCGGCCTATGCGGCCACGCTGAAAAAAGGGCGCGGCCAGCTGTCGCCGGCCACCGCCGTGCGGGCGGTGCAGGCAGCGGTTGAGGCCGAGAGTTTCGAGGCGGGGCTCAAACGTGAGCGCGCGCTGTTCAAGGAGCTGATGGGCTCTGACCAGCGGCAGGGGCTGATCCATGCATTCTTCGCCGAACGCGCGGTCAGCAAGCTGCCGGAGCTGCAGGGTGCTGAACCGCGCGAGGTTGCCACGATGGGGGTGATTGGCGGCGGCACCATGGGGGCGGGGATCGCCACCGCAGCGCTGCTGGCGGATTTGCCGGTGGTGCTGATTGAAATGACCGATGATGCCGCGGCTGCGGCCCGCGGCCGGATCGAGAGCAATCTGATAGGTGCCCTGAAGCGCGGCAAGATCACGCAGGCGCAGTATGATCGGCTGACTGACGAGGCGCTGACTGTGGCGGCCGATTATACTGCGCTGGCGCAAGCGGATCTGGTGGTCGAAGCGGTGTTCGAGGACATGGGTGTCAAGCGCGACGTCTTCGGCAATCTGGATGCCCATTGCAAGCCGGGCGCGGTGCTGGCGACCAATACCTCTTATCTGGATGTGGACGAGATTGCTGCCTCCACCTCACGTCCGCAGGATGTGATCGGGCTGCATTTCTTCTCACCCGCGCATGTGATGAAACTGTTGGAAGTTGTTGCCGCCGAAAAGACTGCTCCGGAGGTGCTGGCCACCGGCTTTGCCCTGGGCAAGCGGCTGAAAAAGGTCGCGGTGCGGTCTGGCATCTGTGACGGGTTCATCGGCAACCGGATCATGAATGCCTACCGCAAGGCGGCGGAATATGTGGTGCTGGACGGCGCCTCTCCTTACCAGGTGGACCAGGCGGTGACCGGTTTCGGCTTCCCGATGGGGCCGTTTGCGATGGGGGATCTGGCGGGGCTGGATATCAATTGGGCCGCCCGCAAGCGCCGCGCGCCCACCCGCGACCCGCGCGAGCGGGTGCCGCGCTTCTACGAGATGCTGTGCGAGGGCGGCGATTTCGGCCAGAAGACCGGCAAGGGATTCTATATCTACGAGCAAGGCCGGCGCGGCGGCGTGCCGAACCCGCAGGTGGCCGGGCTGATTGCGAAAGATCAGGCGCAGCAGGGCGTCACCCCGCGTGAGTTCAGTGACGCGGAAGTCCTGCGCCGTTACATGTGCGCCATGGTCAATGAGGCCGCCAAGGTGGTGGGCGAAGGCATCGCGCGGCGGCCGCTGGACGTCGATATGGTGATGCTGTTCGGCTACGGTTTTCCGCGGTTCTGGGGCGGACCTTTGAAATGGGCTGATCTGCAGGGGCTGGACGGGATCCTGGCCGACATCCGGGCCTATGCGGCAGAAGATGATTTCTTCTGGCAGCCGGCACCGTTGCTTGAACAGTTGGTGGCGGATGGAAAACCCTTCGATGAACTGAACAAAGGCGGCTGAATCGGGGGCGGGATCCCTTCCGGCCCGTCGAGGGCCGTCGGGGCGCGGCCGGGCTGGACGCGCAAACGCAGGCCGTAACACGCAAAAGCGCCGCGCGGAACGCGCGGCGCCTGGCCCAACAAGAGCGGCGCATTCTTGCATGCGCCCGGCGATTGACGGGAGTTGCCCGCGCTTTAGGTCCAGGTGCCTTCGGTGGCTGCACGGATCTTGCGGATGTTCTCACCGTAAACTTCGGGGGCGTTGACCGAACCGCCCTTGAACACGGCTGACCCGGCAACCAGCACGTCGGCGCCTGCCTCGGCCACCAGCGGCGCGGTGGTGGGATCAACGCCGCCGTCGATTTCGATATGCACCGGGCGGTCGCCGATCATCGAACGCAGGCTGCGGATCTTGGCGGTCATGTCGATGAACTTCTGGCCTCCGAAGCCAGGATTCACGGTCATCACGCAGACCAGATCGGTCAGGTCCAGCAGGTGCGCCACCGCTTCCGCCGGGGTGCCGGGGTTCAACGCCACGCCTGCCTTCATGCCGGCCGCGCGGATCGCCTGCAGGGTGCGGTGGATGTGCGGGCCGGCCTCGATATGGGCGGTCAGCACGTCGGCGCCGGCATCGGCATAGGCGTCGATATAGGGATCGACCGGGGCGATCATCAGATGCACGTCCATCACCGTCTTCACATGCGGGCGGAACGCCTTCACCGCCTGCGGGCCGAAGGTGAGATTGGGCACGAAATGCCCGTCCATCACATCCACATGCACCCAGTCGGCGCCCTGGGCTTCGATGGCCCGGATCTCCTGGCCGAAGTTGGCGAAATCGGCGGAGAGGATGGAGGGCGCGATCTTGATCTTGCGGTCAAAGGACATCTGGCAGCTTCCTTTTGCAGAGGGAAATGAGGAGTCGAAGGCCGTATAGACCGTCCCAGCCCCTGTGGACAGGGGCAGAATGCGCAGCAGGCCCGTTAGCCTGTGCCGCACGCCCGCGGGTTGCGCGCGGCGGCGTTACAAAACTTTCACGGCAGTGACACATGAAGTTTGAGCGGGCGGGCTAGGCAGGCCCCGAACGAAGAGGGAGCGCCCCTGTGCTGCGCATTGACAAACTGACGAAACGGTTCAGCGGAAAGATTGCGGTGGATACCGCGACGCTGGACATCGACAAACCCTGCATGATCGGCATCATCGGCCGTTCCGGTGCGGGCAAATCCACCCTATTGCGGATGCTGAACCGGCTGGAAGACGCCAGCGAAGGCCGTATCCTGTTTGGAGACCGCGAAATCACTGGCCTGAAAGGCAAGGACAAGCGCGCCTGGCAATCGGACTGCGCGATGATCTTTCAGCAGTTCAATCTGGTGCCGCGGATGGATGTGGTTTCCAACGTGCTGCACGGCACACTGAACCGGCGCAACGTGATGGCGTCGCTGTTCAACCTGTACCCGATGGCGGACATTCACAAGGCGATCGGCATCCTTGAGCGCCTCGGCATTGCCGAACATGCTGCCAAACGGGCCGAGGCGCTGTCGGGCGGCCAGCAGCAGCGGGTGGCGATTGCCCGGGCGCTGATGCAGGACCCGAAGATCATCCTGGCGGATGAACCGATCGCCTCGCTGGACCCGATGAACGCCCAGACCGTGATGGAGGCGCTGCGCCGCATCCATGAGGAAGACGGCCGCACGGTGATTGCCAACCTGCACACGCTGGACACCGCACGGCGCTATTGCGACCGCGTGGTCGGCATGCGCGACGGCCGCATCGTCTTTGACGGGCTGCCCGAACAGCTGACCACCGGGGTTGCCCGCGAGATTTACGGCGCCGGGGAGGAATTCTCCGAGGCGGCCACCTCAACCGAGATCGAAACGCTGGCAAAGACGGATGCGCGGCGCGCTGCCATTCCGGCCGAATAACCCCTGACCTTTTTCCATCTTCCCTGGGGCCGCGGTCCTTGGGGATTGACCAACCGGAGAGACATGAAATGAAGAAACTGATTGCTGCCGTTCTGGCAACCACCGCGCTGACCGCCCCAGTTGCGGCAGAGGACATCAAAGAGTTCCGCATCGGCATCGTGGGCGGCGAGAATGCTCAGGACCGTCTCAGCATGCAGGAATGCCTGCGCGAGCAAACCGAAGCGCTGCTGGGTGTCGAAACCAAGCTGTTCGCCCCGGCTGATTATAACGCTGTAATACAAGGCCTTTTGGGCGGCACTATCGACATGGCCTGGTTGGGCGCATCGGGCTATGCCAAGACCTACCTGTCCGACCCGGATGCGGTTGAGCCGGTTCTGGTCAAGGTGAACACCGATGGCGGCTATGGCTACTACTCGGTTGGCTTTGCCCGCAAGGACAGCGGCATCGGCTCGCTGGAAGAGATGAAGGGCAAGATCTTCGGCTTCGGTGATCCGAACTCCACCTCCGGCTACCTGATCCCTTCGATCGAGATTCCGGCCAAGATCGGCGCCACCATGAAATCCGGTGACTACTTCGGCGAGGTCAAATTCACCGGCGGCCACGAGCAGACCATCGTCGCGGTTGCCAATGGCGACGTCGATGGCGGCGTAACCTGGGCTGATGGTCTGGGTGAATGGGAAGACGGCTATCAGTCGGGCGCGCTGCGCCGTGCGGTTGACGCTGGTCTTGTCGACATGAACGACATGGTTGAGATCTGGAAATCGGCGCCGATCCCCGAAGGCCCGTTTGTACTGCGCACCGCACTGCCGGCCGACGTGAAGGTCAAGGTGACCGGCCTGCTGGCTTCGATGAACTCAATCGATCCGGATTGCATGTACAATGTGCTGGGCGGCGAGTCGAACGGGCTGATGCCGATCACCCATGACGCCTATGAGCTGATCATCGAAGCCCGCAAATTGAAATCCCAGTAATTTCAATACTGTGCTCAGCGGGGTTTCGGGCTTGCCCCAAGCCCCGCAATTTCCCTGATGGCCGCAGCACCGGCGATCACCTTAAGTCCAGGACCCCTAGATGGCAGATCTGACAGCCGCCCGGCCGGGCATCGATGACATCCGGCAGCAATACACCGCCCATACCCAGCGCAAGCGGCTGTACGGCGGCATACTGCTGGCCATTTTTGCGGCGCTGATGACTGCAGGTTTGCGCACCGCGGATGCGCGCAATGCGGGCTCTTTCGCTGATGGGTTCACCCGGATCCTCGACTACCCAGCCGAGGTGCTAGGCGAGGCCGCCGAAAAGGCAGCTCAGCTGCCGGGCCATATCGCATATTTTTTTCCAGCACTGGTTGAGACGCTGAATATTGCCGCTGCAGCGACCCTTGCCGGCGCGATGTTCGGAACCCTCCTGTCACTCCTGGCAACCCGCGGCATGGCGCCCTGGCCTGTGCTGATCCCGTTGTTCCGGCGCATCAGTGACATCTGCCGGGCGGTTCCGGAGATTGTCATCGCGCTGGTGCTGATTTTTGTTCTTGGCGGCGGCCCGGTGCCTGCGATGATCGCCATCGCCATCCACACCGCCGGCGCCTTGGCCAAGCTGTTTTCCGAGGTGAACGAAAATGCGTCGCTGAAACCTGTGGAAGGCCTGACATCGGTCGGCGCCACCTGGGCGCAGCGGATGACGCTGGGGGTGATCCCGCAGGTCGGGCCGAACTACGTCAGCTATGCGCTGTTGCGGTTTGAGATCAATATCCGTGCCTCAGCCATCCTTGGTTTTGTCGGTGCCGGCGGCATCGGCTACGAGCTGAAAAACGCGATGTCCTGGGGGCAGGGGCGTTACGACGAGGCTGCCGCGATTTTCCTCCTTCTCTTTGTCTCCATTGTTGCCGTCGACCAGCTGTCCGGCATCGTGCGCGACCGTCTGACCCATGGAGCGAAAGCATGACCACTTTCGATACCACTCTCACCCCGGCAGAGCTGAAGCTGGATATCTCAAGGCTGTTTCTGAAGAAGCGGTTGCTGGCGTTCGCACTGCCCGCCGCGGTGCTGGCCTATCTGACCTATGTCTTTCTGGCCTTCGACGTCCCTGGGCTGTGGGCGAAAGCGAATCTGGAGAACGCCAGAACCCTGGTCAGCGACAGTTACAGCTATAAGACGCATGTGACCCGCGACAACCGCAACGGCGCGGTTTCGGTTTCGATCGAAGGGGAACGCAAGGGCACCTACCCCGATGGCACAGCGCCGGATTGGGTTGCCCTGGGTAAGACCACTGTGATTGACTTGGAGGATGGCCATACCGTCACCTTTGGCCCGGAAACCATCGAATATGCGATCCCCGGCTATGGCACCGTCCGCGCCACCCCCAGCCGCAGCGCAGGCGTTCAGGCAGAACTGCCGGCGGGCGATGTGCCGGAGTGGATCAGCGTTTCCAAAAACCGGCTGGCCGTCGAAACCGGGGCCGGGCGCCTGACGGTCACCCGGAACCGGGCTGAAGTGTTCCGCTATTTCGCGGGATGGGAGCTGTTCTTTTTTACCCTCGACAGCCCCTATTCCGGCATGGCGGCAGGGGAGCTGCTGCAGCGCGCGGCCACAGGCGAGGCCGGGGCGATCTTTCAGGATTTCTGGACCAACAAGATGTGGCGCCACCAGGACGTGGCCTGGGCGATTGCCGAAACTCTGCTGATGGCGTTTCTGGGCACCATTGGCGCAGCTGTCATCGCGCTGCCGCTGGCCTTTGCCGCCACCCGCAATTTCATGCCCCTGCGTGCCTTGCGTTTTGCCATGCGCCGTCTGTTCGATTTCTTCCGCGGGGTGGACTCGCTGATCTGGACCGTGGTTCTGGCCCGCGCTTTTGGTCCCGGTCCGTTGACCGGTGCGCTGGCGATCCTGGTGACGGATACCGGAACATTCGGCAAGATCTTCTCGGAAGCGCTGGAAAATGTCGACCGTAAGCAGATCGAGGGCGTCGCCTCCACCGGCGCAACACCGCTGCAGCGCTACCGGTTCGGAGTGATCCCGCAGATCACCCCGGTGCTGCTGAGCCAGTTGCTGTACTTCTTTGAAGCCAACACCCGCTCGGCCACTATCATCGGTGCAATCACGGGCGGCGGCATCGGCCTGCTGCTGACCCAGGCGATCATCACCCAGAAGGACTGGGAGGAGGTGGCTTATTACATTAGCCTGATCATACTGATGGTGATGCTGATGGACTGGTTCTCGGGCTGGCTGCGGCGGAAGCTGATCACAGGCGGCAGGTAATCACAGGCGGCAGCGGGCCGCCCCGGCCTCAAGGGCAAACGGCGCTGCGCGCCGCCGCTGTGCGGCCCTTGACCCGGGGGGTGCAGGATTAGGCAGCGCCTGCGTCCACCAGCTGCGTGGCGATATCCAGGAAAACCCTGGCCTGGGCGCTGTCGGGCTGTGCTGCCACAATCGGCGTGCCGTTGTCGCCGGCCAGGCGTACATCCAGATGCAGCGGCACCTCTCCCAGCAGCGGGACATTCAGATTCTTCGCCTCCTGCGCCACGCCGCCGTGGCCGAAGACATGCTCCTCGTGGCCGCAGTTCGAGCAGATGTGGGTCGACATATTCTCGATCATGCCCAGCACTGGCACGTTCATCTTGCGGAACATGTCGATAGCCTTGCGGGCATCGATCAGCGCCACATCCTGCGGAGTGGAGACCACGATGGAGCCGTCCACATGGGTTTTCTGCGCCAGGGTCATCTGCACATCGCCGGTGCCGGGCGGCAGGTCGACGATCAGCACGTCCAGCTCACCCCATTGCACCTGCAGCAGCATTTGCTGCAGTGCGCCCATCAGCATCGGGCCGCGCCAGATCACCGCCTGGTCCTCGCCGGTCATCAGGCCCATCGACATCATGGTGACGCCATGGTTGCGCAGCGGCAGGATGGTCTTGCCATCCGGGCTGGCCGGCCGGCCGCTCACCCCCAGCATTTTCGGCTGCGAGGGACCGTAGACGTCAGCATCCAGCAGCCCCACTTTGCGCCCCTGCATCGCCAGCGCGCAGGCAATATTGGCCGAGACGGTGGACTTTCCGACCCCGCCCTTGCCGGAGGCCACCGCGAGGATCCGCGCCACACCCGGAACCTTCTGCGGTGCTGCCTGCTGTTGCGCCTGGGCGGGCTGCTTGGGCTTCAGATCCGGCGGTGCCTTCTGCGAATGGGCGGTCAGCATGGCCGAGACCTTTTCCACGCCCGGCAGCGCCGCCACCGCAGCGTCAGCCCTGTCGCGAACCGGGCCATAGGCCTCGGATTTGCCGGGGTCGATCTCCAGCACAAAACGGACGGTGCTGCCCTCGACGGTCACTGCGCGGGCGATGCCTGCGCTGACGATATCACTGCCGCTGACGGGGTCGGCGATGGATTTGAGCGCCTCAAGGACGGTTTCACGGGAGATGGTCACGCCGGTCTTGCTCCTGTAGCTGGTCATGTCGTGCGCCTGTTCTGGCGCAATTCAGCACGGTATGCCAGCGGTTCGCTGCCCGGAGGATGATTTGGCGCATCCTGGAGTCAGCTTATGTGCAGACCGGCCTCGCCAGGCTGCCGGCGCACCGGGCGGGCGGCAGAACGCAGCAGCGCCGCGCGTCAGCGCGGCGCCGGGCCCAACGGGAGGAGGGCACCCATGGGTGCCGGACGACGGGCGGGAGGCCGCCGTCAGCTTGCCAAGGCGACCTGAACGGAGTTCATCACCTCGCCGATGCGGCGGCCGGTGTCCACCATGCGGTTGGAAAACCCCCATTCGTTGTCATACCAGCTGACCACCCGCACCAGGCCTTCGGCCGTGACAGCAGTCTGCGCCGCAGCAAAACAGCTGGAATGGGGGTCATGGTTGAAATCGACCGAGACCAGCGGGTCTTCTTCGTAGGACAGAATGCCTGCCAGCCCGCTCTCGGCCGCTGCTTTCACCGCGGCATTCACGGCCTCCACGGTGGTGCTGCGTTCCGGCATAAAGCTGAGGTCCACCACCGACACATTCGCGGTGGGCACCCGGATTGCCGAACCTTCCAGCCGCCCTTTCAGATGCGGCAGCACCTCGGAGATCGCCCGTGCGGCCCCGGTGGAGGTGGGGATCATCGACAGCGAGGCCGCACGGGCGCGGTACAGATCCTTGTGGCTGGTGTCATGGGTCGGCTGGTCGCCAGTATAGGCGTGGACCGTGGTCATGTAGCCGGTCTTGATGCCAAAAGCGCCGTCCAGCACTTGCGCCAGCGGCGCCAGGCAGTTGGTGGTGCAGGAGGCGTTGGAGACAATCACGTCCTCCGCCGTCAGGTCCATATGGTTGACACCGTATACCACGGTGCGGTCGGCATCCTTGCCAGGGGCGGAGATCAGCACCCGCCTGGAGCCGTTCTCAAGATGCCGTGCTGCATCATCGCGGGCAGTGAACAGCCCGGTGCATTCATAGGCGATATCCACATCCTGCCAAGGCAGCTCTTCCGGATTGCGGATCGCGCTCAGCCGGATGCTGTGGCGGCCCACCCGGATCAGGTCATCGGCCAGGAACACCGGCGTCTTCAGGCGGCCATGCACGCTGTCGTATTTCAGCAGATGCACCAGGGTCTCGGGCGGCGACAGGTCGTTGATGGCAACGACTTCGATGTCATTTCCGCCGCCTTCCAGAAGCGCCCGCAGCACCCCGCGGCCAATCCGTCCAAATCCGTTGATTGCGATTTTCAGTGTCATGCCTCACCTCTGGCTGCTGGACCGGGATGATTCCGGTACCGATAACGGTTGCGATACCGATATCGCTAACGTTAGCGAAAATCAACCCCTGAGCCGGCAGAGCAGCCCTTGCGGCTGCCAGCAAAGTGCTGGAGCATGGGGCATGACCAAGAAACTGTTGCTGAAAGACGTGGCCCATCTGGCCGGCGTCAGCGAGATGACCGCTTCGCGCGCCCTGCGCGGTGCCCCGGACGTGTCCGCCAAAACCAAGGCCAAGGTCGAGGAAATCGCCCGCGTCCATGGCTATGTGCCCAATCGGATTGCCGGCTCGCTGTCGTCGCAATCGGTTAATCTGGTGGCGGTGGTGGTACCGTCGCTGAACAGCTTTGTCTTTCCCGAGGTGCTTTCGGGCATCTCCGCTGTTCTGAAGGACAGCCAGCTGAAGCCGGTGGTCGGGGTGTCGGGTTATGATCTTGAGGAAGAAGAAGGGGTTATCCGCGAAATGCTCAGCTGGCGCCCCTCCGGGTTGATCGTCGCAGGGCTGGAACATACCGGGACGACGCGGCGCATGCTGCAGCAGGCCGACTGCCCGGTGGTTGAGGTGATGGATGTGGACGGTGACCCCGTCCGCCATTGCGTCGGTATTTCGCATCTGCAGGCAGGCCGCGACATGGCAGAGCAAATTCTGGCCTGCGGTTACCGCAAGATCGGCTTTATCGGCACCAAGATGCCGCAGGATTTCCGCGCCCGCAAACGGTTTGACGGCTTCACCGACGGTCTGGCTGCCCAGGGTGTCGCCCTTGGCGACATTGAGCATTATGCCGGCGAAAGCGCGATCCAGACCGGCCGCCAGCTGACTGCGCAGATGCTGGCGCGCAATCCGGATCTTGATTGCATCTACTATTCCAGTGACGTGATGAGTGTTGGCGGCTTGATGCATTGCCTGGCCGCAGGCTTGTCGGTGCCGGGCGACATTGCACTTGCCGGCTTCAACAATCTGCAGATCCTGCAGGGCATGCCGCAGCAGCTGGCCACGACGGACGCCTGCCGCCGCGAGATTGGCGAGCGTGCAGCACGGGTCATTCTGCAATCGCGCGAGGCCGGCGGCATGGACAGCCTGGTCTTCGACCGGCTGTGCCCGGCGATCAGCCTTGGCGACACACTGTAGCCTTCACCATGAACTTGAAAGAGCGGCAGGCCCGGTCAGGGGGCAGGCAGCGGATTCTTGTAGCTTTGCGGCGCGCGCCGGTGCACCCTGAAACCATGGTTCCAGTTCAGCACAACCCGGTGGAGGAATGCCGATGCCCCAGTACAACGAGATGTTTGCGCTGTCCGTAGAGGATATGGATCTGATCGAGACAGCCTTGCAGCGCACCAGGGACGCGCTGTCTGAAGCCAAGCCCGCTTCCGGCAGTGGCGACGAGATTACGTTGCGCCGTATTCACGAGCTTCTCGGACGGCTGCACAATCAGAAAATCTTCTACCACCCCAAAGACAAGGTCTATCTCAGCGGCTAACGGGGCGTTCAGCCTCCAAAAGCGCCCCCCGCCGGGCGGGGAGCGCTGAGTTCTGACTGATAAAAGCCGTTGCTAGATCGCGGCCTTGAACAGCTGGGTCAGGTTTGCCTCGGTCAGTTCAACCGGGTTGCCGCCGCAGCTGGGGTCGATAATCGCGCCTTTGACCAGATCGGGGATCGCAGCCTCGGTGACGCCCAGATCCGCCAGCTTGCGCGGGATGCCCAGGGAATCGTTCAGCGCCTGCACAAAGGCGCGGAAGCCGTCAAAGCCGCCCTCGATTCCCAAATAGGCCGCCGCCATGTTGAAACGGTCAGCAATCACCGGCGCGTTGAACTCCAGCACGGCAGGCATGCAGACGGCATTGGTGGTGCCGTGATGGGTGTTGAAATGCGCCCCGATCGGGTGGCTCATGGCGTGGATCGCGCCGAGGCCCTTCATGAAGGCGGTGGCGCCCATCGCCGCGGCAGACATCATCTGGGCGCGGGCCTCGATATCGGTGCCATCGGCATAGGCCCGCGGCAGGAAGTCTTTGACCAGCCGCATGCCTTCCAGCGCGATCCCCTGGGACATCGGGTGGTAATGCGGGCTGGAAAACGCTTCGACGCAATGGGCAAAGGCATCCAGGCCGGTGCCTGCAGTGATGAACTTGGGCATGCCCACCGTCAGCTCGGGATCGCAGATCACCACCGCGGGCAGCACCTTGGGGTGGAAGATGATCTTCTTCTGATGGCTGACACTGTCGGTGATCACGGATGCGCGGCCCACCTCGGATCCGGTGCCTGCGGTGGTCGGCACCGCGATGATCGGTGCGATGGCATCGGCATCCGCGCGGGTCCACCAGTCGCCGATATCCTCAAATTCCCAGACCGGCCGGGTCTGGCCGGCCATGAAGGCTACCATCTTGCCCAGATCCAGCCCGGAACCGCCGCCAAAAGCAATCACGCCATCATGGCCGCCTGCCTTGTAGGCTTCCACGCCCGCTTCGAGGTTCTTTTCATTCGGGTTGGGGTCCACATCCGAGAACATGCCGCGCCCCAGGCCTGCGGCCTCCATGATGTCGAGCGTGGATCGGGTGACCGGCAGATCGGCCAGCCCCTTGTCGGTGACCAGCAAGGGTTTCTTGATACCGGCGGCGGCGCAGGCATCGCCCAGTTCCTTGATCCGGCCGGCGCCGAATTTGATTGCGGTCGGGTAGGACCAGTTTCCAACGAGGCTCATGTCGTTTTCCTTTGATGCAAACAGCCCGCTCCGGGAGGAGGTTTCGGAGCGGGCGGGGTGTCCTCAGCCTGCCACTTTCTTCAGGTGGTAGGACTTCGGACGGGTCAGGTTGTGATAGCCGATGACGGACAGTCCGCCGCCGCGGCCGGTGTCCTTGCAGCCGGTCCAGCACAGGCCCGGATCCAGGTAATCGGCGCGGTTCATGAACACGGTGCCGGTCTCGATCCGGTCGCCGACGGCCTGCGCCCGCTCCAGGTCTCGGGTCCAGAGCGACGCGGTCAGGCCGAAGTCGCTGTCGTTCATCAGTTCGATCGCTTCCGCGTCGGAGGAGACTTTCATGATGCCCACCACCGGACCAAAGCTTTCCTCGCGCATCACCCGCATGTCGTGGGTCACGTTGGTCAGGATCTGCGGCGTCAGATAGGCGCCGCCGTCATCCTCCGGCATGGCTTCGATGTGGGCCACGGCACCGGCCTCGACCGCTTCGGCGATCTGGCTGCGCACCTCACCGGCAAAGCGCACATTGGCCATTGGTCCGATGGTGGTTTCCGCATCCAGAGGATTTCCCAGCTTGTAGCCTTTTATGATGGCAATCGCCTTCTCCAGGAACGCGTCGAACAGGCTTTCATGCACGTAGATCCGCTCAATCCCGCAGCAGCATTGACCGGAGTTGAACATGGCGCCGTCGATCAGCGTGTCCACGGCAGCATCCAGATCCGCGTCTTCCATGACATAGCCCGGATCCTTGCCGCCCAGCTCGGTGCCAACACCGGTAAAGGTGCCGGCCGCCGCCCGTTCCATCGCCTTGCCGCCGCCGACCGAGCCGGTGAAGTTCACGAAGTCGAAGGCCTTGCCGGCAATCAGCGCCGAGGTGGTATCATGGTCTAAAAAGACATTCTGAAACACATCCGCGGGAACCCCGGCAGAGGCAAAGGCCTGCGCCATGCGCTCACCCACGAGGAGGGTCTGTGTGGCGTGTTTCAGCACCACCGCGTTGCCTGCGATCAGCGCAGGGGCAACAGTGTTGATTGCGGTCATATAGGGGTAGTTCCAGGGCGCCACGACCAGCACGACCCCATGCGGGACACGTTTGATATAACGTTTGAAGCCGGCGTCCTCGCCAACCTCGATATCGGCCAGCGACTCCACTGCGATCTTCGCCATATGCGAGGCACGCTCGTTGAAACCGCCGAATTCACCGCCATAGCGCACCGGGCGGCCCATCATATGGGCGAGCTCGGGCACGATTTCATCGTTCATCGCGCCAACGGCAGCGACGCCTGCCATCACCAGGCCGATCCGCTCCTGCAGGGGCCGTGCGGCCCAGGCGGCCTGGGCCGCGCGGGCGCGCGCCACCGCGTCAAAAGCCGCCTCGCGCGACAGGGTTTCGCGTTCGGCAAAAACCGATCCGTCGATCGGCGAGATGCACTTCAGTGTCTGGCCCATGCCAACAACTCCATTCCAAGGGGCACTGGGCCCCTGCTTCTTTCTGGTCAACAAATACTCCGGCCCCCGGCCCGCCGGGGCCGGATCAGGCCCGCTCGAAGCCGCGCGCGATTTCATAGTCGGTGACCACGCGTTCGAACTCCTCGATCTCCACTTCGGCGGCACGCACATAATGGTCGACCACATCGTCGCCAAGGGCGGACCGCAGCATTCCCGACCCCTTCAGCGCCGCCGCTGCCTCGCGCAGCGTGCCCGGGATCAGGCCGCTGTCGCCCTGGTAGACATCCCCTTTGGCCGGCGGCTGCAGTTCCAGCCCTTCTTCGATCCCGGCAATGCCCGCCGCCAGCATGCCCGCCATTGCCAGATAGGGGTTCATGTCAGAGCCCGGAATCCGGCACTCCACCCGGATCGCCTTGGTTCCGTCACCGCACAGGCGGTAGCCGGCGGTGCGGTTGTCCACCGACCAGATGATCCGCGTCGGCGCAAAGGTGCCCTTCATGAACCGCTTGTAGCTGTTGATATAGGGCGCCATGAAGGCGGTGTAGTCGGGCGCGTATTTCAGCAGGCCGGCCATATAGGCCTTCATCAGCGGCGACATGCCCAGCTTATCCGACGGGTCATGGAACGCGGGCTTGCCGTCCTGCCACAGCGACTGATGCACATGCGAGGAAGAGCCGACCTTGTCGTGGCTCCATTTCGGCAGGAAAGTCACCGCATGGCCCTGCTGCTGGGCGATTTCCTTCACCGCGTGTTTCGCGATGGTGTGGTACTCAGCGGTGTCCATCGCGGCGGCGTATTTGATGTTCAGTTCTTCCTGGCCGGTCTCCGCCTCGCCTTTGGAATTCTCGATCGGCAGCCCCGCGTCCCACAGATGATTGCGGATCGGGCGCATCACATGCTCCTCGCGGGAGGTCTGCAGGATGCTGTAATCCTCGTTGTAGCCCGAGATCGGCGCCAGATCGCGGAAGCCTGCGCGGCGGATTTCATCAAAGCTTTTCTCGAACAGGAAAAACTCCAGCTCGGTGGCGCACATGGCATCATAGCCCATTTCCTTAAGCCGGTTCACCTGGCGTTTCAGGATCGCGCGGGGGGAGTGCGGAACCTCCTCTTGGGTATGGTGGTCGAGCACGTCGCACAGCACCATCACGGTGCCCTCCAGCCACGGCACCGGGCGCAGGGTCGCCAGATCCGGCTTCATCACGTAATCGCCATAGCCGTTTTCCCAGCTGGTCGAGGCATAGCCATCCGGCGTTGCCATCTCCAGATCCGTTGCCAGCAGGTAGTTGCAGCAATGGGTCTCTTCCCAGGCGCCGGCGACAAAATGCTTGGCGTGGAAGCGTTTGCCCATCAGCCGCCCCTGCATGTCCACAAGGCACACCAGAACCGTGTCAACCAGACCCGAAGAGACCTGGGATTTCAAATCATCGAAGGAGAGCATGAGCAGCCCTTTGCATGCTTGGGCCAAAACTTTTCCTCAAAAGTTTCGACAAATTCCTTGGGTAAGGAATTTGGCCCGCTGCGCGGCAGGCCAAATTCCGTGGCTTAACCGGCCCCTTAGCCGTAGCGGTAGGGGCGGCCTGCCTTCTGCATGTCGGCGTTGTACTTCTTGAAGATCTCGACAACCTTTGCCTTGGTTTCGGATTCTGCAGCGATCTCGTCCCAGAACTTCACTGCGGCGTCTTCGACCTGTGCCCATTCGTCATCGGGGATGGTGGTCAGCTTCATGTCGCTGCCGTTGACGCGCAGGTCGGCCTCTCCGCCCCAATACCACCACTGACGGTAGTAGTGCGACTGGTCGCAGCAGACACGGAACAGGGTCTGCAGGTCTTCGGGCAGCTCTTCCCAGCGGCCCTGGTTGGCAAAGAACGACCCGGCCCAGGCGCCGGAGATGTTGTTGGTCAGGAAGTAGTCGGTCACCTTGGACCAGCCGACGGTGTAATCCTCGGTGATGCCGGACCAGGCGATGCCGTCCAGTTCGCCGGTCTGCACCGCGACCTCGATGTCTTCCCAGGGCAGGGTGACCGGCACCACGCCGAACTGGGTCAGGAAACGGCCCGCAGTCGGGAAGGTGAACACCCGCTTGCCTTTCAGATCGGCCAGCGAATTGATCGGGTCTTTGGTGGCAAAGTGGCAGGGATCCCAGGCGCCGGCCGAGATGTGCTTGACGCCGACCTTGGAATATTCCGCGTCCCAGATCTCGTTCAGGCCGTACTGGTTGAACAGCACCGGCACGTCCAGCGAATAGCGCGAGGCGAAGGGGAAGTAGCCGCCGAACACAGTGACTTCGGTGGGCGACGCCATCGAGTCGTCATCCGACTGCACCGCATCGATGGTGCCGCGCTGCATGGCGCGGAACAGCTCGCCGGTGGGGACCAGCTGATCGGCATAGTACAGCTCAATCTGCATCCGGTCGCCGGCGATCTTGTTGAACATGTCGATGGCGGGTTTGATCACATGTTCACCCAGGGCGGCGCCGGCATAGGTCTGCATCCGCCATTTGATGGTGGACTGGGCCAGCGCCGGGGTGGCCAGCGGTGCCGCCATGGCGCCAACGCCGGCGGTCTTCAGAAACTTACGTCTTGTTGTCATAATTCTCACTCCTTGTTGAAACATCCGGCCCCTTGGCAGGACTCTTTCTTGATTATTTTCCGTAGACAAATTCCGGCAGCCACAGGGCGATTTGCGGGAAGACCATGATCAGGGCCAGGGCCAGAACCATCACCGCAGCAAAGGGGATGATCGAGACATAGATGTCCTTCAGCCCGATTTCCGGCGGCGCCATCGCCCGCATCAGGAACAGGTTATAGCCGAAGGGCGGTGTCATATAGGCGATCTGGGTGGTGATGGTGTAAAGCACCCCGTACCAGATCAGATCGAAGCCAAGCGCCCCCACCAGCGGCACATACAGCGGCGCCACGATTACCAGCATTGCGGTGTCATCCAGGAACGTGCCCATGATGATGAAGCTCAGCTGCATCAGGATCAGGATCATCCAGGGGGAAAGGCCCAGCTTGGTGGTGAACAGATCCTCGATCGCCTTCACCGCGCCGAGGCCGTCGAAAATGGCGCCAAAGGCCAGCGCGGCCAGGATGATCCACATGAACATGCAGGAGATGCCAAGGGTCGAGCGCACCGAGACCTCGAACACCTCCTTGGTCATCCGTCCCTTCAGCACCGCGGCAATGAAGGCGGTCATTGCACCGATGGCCGAACTTTCCACCAGCGAGGTCCAGCCGTTCACGAAGGGCACCATCATCGCGGCAAAAATCGCCAGCGGCAGCACGCCGGAGAACAGCAGGCGGTACTTCTCTTTCATGAACACGTCCTTGTAGAACAGCGTGTTCTTGCGGAGGGCAAAGGACAGGGCACCAAGGCCGAGGCCCAGCCCCAAGGCGTGTTCGGTCGCCATCGCGCCGGCCCAGATCAGGAGCGGCACCAGCACCAGCGCCGCGAGAATGATATAGTTCAGGCGCAGCGGATGATCGGTGACCGCTTCATACTCCGCCAGATCCTCGGGGTGCATGGCAGGGCCGAGATCCGGCTGCATCCGGGCACGGACATAGATGTAGATGATGAACATGGTGGCCATCAGCAGGCCGGGGATCACACCCGCCAGCCACAGCTGGCCCACCGGCTGACGTGCGATCATCGCATACAGGACCAGCACCACCGACGGCGGCACCAGGATCCCAAGCGAGGACCCTGCCTGAATGGTGCCGGTCACAAGAATCTTGTCATAGCCGCGCCGCAGCAGTTCCGGCAGCGCAATGGTGGCACCGATTGCCATGCCGGCCACCGACAGCCCGTTCATTGCCGAAATCAGAACCATCAGGCCGATGGTGCCGATCGCCAGACCGCCTTTCACCGGCCCCATCCAGACGTGGAACATCCGGTAGAGGTCGTCGGCGATTTTGGACTCTGACAGCACGTAGCCCATGAAGATGAACATCGGCAGCGTCAGCAGCGGATACCACTTCATCAGTTTCATCGCCGCTGAAAAGGGGATCTCCACCCCGCCGGTGCCCCACAGGAGCATGCCCGCAACCGCACCGACAAAGCCGATGGCGCCAAACACCCGCTGGCCTGTCATCAGCATCAGCATCATGCCGGCAAACATGACAATGGCAATCCATTCGTAGGACATCAGATTTCAACTCCGCGCAGGCGTCCGATATCCCGGAACAATTCGGCAAGGCATTGCAGCAGCATCAGGAAGACGCCGAAGCAGAGGATGGTTTTGACGGGCCACAGGAACGGCCGCCAGGCGGTGGAACTGCGCTCCAGGTAGCCGAGCTCTTCGCCGGTGGCCGCCGGGCCTTGGGTCACGAGCGTTTTCAGTAAATCCCAGAAGAACTGCACCGGCTCGATGCCGAAATAACCCAGGGAATAGGCGGTGGAACTCAGCGCCCCGTACATCAGGATCACCAGATAAGTGATCAGGAACAGCACGGTGAACGCATCGACCATCGCCTTGGTTTTCGTCGACCAGGCGCCGTAAAACAGATCCATCCGCACGTTCGATCCCATCTGGATCGAATAAGGCCCGCCCAGAATGTAATAGGCCACCATCACAAACTGTGCCGTTTCCAGCGTCCAGTGCGACGGGTCGAAAAAAGTCTTGGACACCGACGACCACAGCAGAACCCCGATCAGGGCAAAGATCAGATACATGGCGAAGCGGCCGATGAAGCGGTTCATCGCGTCGATGCCGCGGACATAGGCCCGGATTATTCTAGGCATCAGGCCCTCCCTCTGCCGTCAGCGCGGCCAGGGCCGGGCGCAGCAATGTCAGCATTTCTTCTGCCATGGCCTCTTCTTCGTCCGGCGTGGTCACCAGATCATTGCGGATTTCGATCATCACATTGGCCAGCCCGTGCGCCAGCCCGTGGACCTTCAGCGAATGGGTGACGCCGTCGGCAGGGCCATAAGGCTCGTTGCGCTCAACCTGGCGGTGCGGCAGGGCAGGGGCCGCGGCCAGCATCGCATCCGCCAGCCGGCTGTCGGCGTCATGCAGGATGCCGATCTCCACCGCGCGGCACTCGCCGTAATACACCGGCGTGAAGCTGTGCATGGTGACCAGAACGGTTTGCAGCCCGGCATCCTTGCGGACCTTGATGAGCTTGGCGGCAGCGCCGCAGAACGGGGCATAGACCGTATCTGCACGTTCCTGCCGCTGTGCTGCGGTCAGACCCTTGTTGCCGGGCACCTCCACCAGTTCGGATTTCTCCGGCATCGCCGAGGCAGCCTCGGGCGGGCGGTTGCAGTCGTAAACCAGCCGCGACACGGTGCTGGCTACCAGCGGGGCATCCAGCACCCGGGACATATGCAGCGCCACCGCCCGCGCACCCGGGTCCCAGGCGGCATGGCTCAGCCGGTCCTCGTCCCGCAGCCCCAGCCCGTCATAGCGCGCGGGGATATTGTTGGACGCGTGCTCGCACAACAGCAGAACCGGGCTGGTGCCCTCACGGTTCACTACCTCCACAGCCTCCTCCTGAGCGTGAGAATCGCTCTCTCGCATATGCCGCCTCCCTGCGATTTGGAAAAATGTTTCCATGAAGAGATAATTGTGTCAATATCTTTTCATGTCCGGTTTCGCACAGAGATTCCTGAAACTTTCTTTTCAGGCCGGATCCGGATAGGAAAGTGTCTGTTCAAAAGCAGGATTGCCCCGTTGACGAAACCGCCAGCCACCGTTCGCGAGTTGATCCGCGAGACCTATTCCTCGCTCACCCAGTCCGAACGCAAGTTCGCAAATCTGCTGCTGGAGAACTATCCTGCGGCGGGGCTGGCCTCGATCACCATTGTGGCCAACAATGCTGATGTTTCGACGCCGACGGTTGCCCGGATGGTGCAGAAACTGGGCTTCAAGGGCTATCCGCAATTCCACCAGGCGCTGCTGAAGGAGCTGGAGGCCAAGGTCTCCGGCCCGACCAAGCGGCGGGACAATTGGGCGACCGAGGCGCCCGAGGGCCACCTGCTGAACAGATTTGGACAGGCGGTGACCGACAACCTGCAGCAGACATTCTCGAATATCGACACCGCCCAGTTCGATGCGGCCGTGCATCAGCTCGCAAATACCGAGGGGCGGCTTTATGTGGTGGGCGGCCGCATCACCCGGGCGCTGGCGGATTACGCCTTTACCCATTTCCAGGCGATCCGGCAGCGGGTGACCCATATGACGTCCTCCTCCGCCACCTGGCCGCACTACGTGCTGGACATGGTGGAGGGCGATACCCTGCTGCTGTTCGACGTGCGCCGCTATGAAACCAACCTGCAGCGTTTGGCCGAACTCGCCTCCGAACGCGGGGTGAAGATTGTTCTGATCACGGACCAATGGGCCAGCCCGATTGCATCGGTTGCCGACCACATCTTCAACTGCTGGGTCGAAATCCCCTCGGCCTGGGACTCCAACATCTCAACCATGATGCTGCTGGAAGCGATGATTGCCGCCACCCAGGAAGAAAGCTGGGACAAGACCAAGGACCGCTACGACCGCTTGGACGAGCTGTTTGATATGACCCGCTTGTTCCGCAAGTTCTCCTGACCAGAAAACAGGCTGCTGCATGGACATTGACCTCCGGTTGCGCCTTACTGGGCATCAAGCTGGTTTCTTTCAGGCAGGAGTATTCACATGCGACTAATCGCAATTCTGGCGCTGGCCGCACTTGCCGCCGCACCCGCCGCAGCCAACCCGCTCAGCCGCATGCTGGCCAATTCCGGGCTGTCGCCGCAGGACACCAACATCATGCGAAAGGCCGAAAAATCTCTGCTGGCCGAGGCGCAGGGCGGCACCGGCAAGCGGTCCGAATGGGCCAACCCGGACAGCGGCGCACATGGCGAGGTCAGGGTGGCCGGCAAGGAGGGCGCATGCCTGCTCTTGCAGCATCGGGCCTTCCTGAAGGACAGCCAGGACCCTAAGCAGCTCCGGCGCAAGTTCTGCCCGTCAGGAGCTGACTGGCTGTTGACCCAGTAACCCGCCATATAAGCACAACAAGTTCCAATCAGATCAAGGAAGATGAAAATATGCCTGACATCACACGCAAACACACCGGCCAGCGGATGAGCCAGATCGTGACCCACGGCGATACCATTTATCTGGCGGGCCAGGTCGGCACTGCCGGAGCCAGCGTTGCGCAGCAGACCCAGGATTGCCTGGACAAGATCGACGCCCTGCTGGCCGAGGCCGGAAGCAGCAAGACCCGCATCCTGCAGACAGTGATCTGGCTTGCCGACATGAAGGATTTTGCCGAGATGAACGCAGTTTGGGACGCCTGGGTCCCCGAGGGCCACGCCCCGGCACGCGCCTGCGGCGAGGCGAAGCTGGCCCGCGAGGATCTTCTGGTCGAGCTAATCGTCACCGCTGCCAAGGCCTGATCCTGGCGGAGGAAGCAAACAGGCGGGCCACCGGCCCGCCTTCTCTTTGCCCGGTGCCGCAGCAGCACAGGCTCGGGACCTCAGGCCAATGCCCGGCCCCGGGCCCGATTCACGTGCAACCGCGGCTGCTTTCAGTCCAGCGCCATTGCCGCTTTGCGGATGGCTGCTTCGGTCTGTTCCAGGTCCTCCCCGGTCAGCGCCAGGCTTGGGTAGGTCTTGCCGGGCGACTTGAAAATGCCCTCCGCGCGCAGCATCTCATTGTACCGTCTGGAGCGGTTTAAGTTGCCTGCCTGGGTGTCGCGGTAGTCCCTGACCTGGGCATCGGTGAACACAACCTCGAAAAGCGCAGGCTCGCCCACGATCCGGAACGGCACCCCGGCGTCCTCCAGTGCCGCACTGGTTGCCTGCATCAGCCGCTTGCCGTGGCCGTTCAGCCGGTCATAGGCGCCCTCGCGGCGCAGCACTTCCAGGGTCTTGAGGCCCGCCGCCGCGGCCACCGGATTGCCCGACAATGTGCCCAGCTGCATCAGCCAGCCCTCGGCGCCGACCTGCGCCTTGTCGAAATGCCGCATGATATCCGCCCGGCCCGCAATCGCTGCCAGGGGGAAGCCGCCGCCGATCACCTTGCCCAGCGTTGCCAGATCCGGGGTCACCCCATACAGTTCCTGCCCGCCGCCATAGGTGGAGCGGAAGCCGGTCACCACCTCGTCAAAGATCAGCAGGCTGCCGTATCTCTGCGTCTCCTCGCGCAGCAGTTCCAGGAACCCCGGCAGCGGCGGTACGATGCGCTGCAGCGGCTCGGCGATGATCGCGGCGATCTCGTGCCCATGCTCCGCCATCAGCTGCTTGATGTACTCAAAATCGTTGAACGGCGCCACCAGCACCTCTGCCGCCACCGATGGCGGGATGCCCGCACTGTCCGGCACCGCCTGCGGGAAGTTCACCCGCACCGAGGGCGCCAGACTCATCTGCGCCTCGGCCGACATGCCATGATAACCGCCTTCGAATTTCAGGATCTTGGTGCGGCCAGTGAATGCCCGCGCCAGCCGGATCGCATACATATCCGCCTCGCCGCCGGTGGAGACATAGCGCAGCTGCTCGCCGCAAGGCACCGCGCGGCAGATCTCCTCGGCCAGCTCAATGCCGCGGGCATTGCTGGCAAAGAAGGTCATGCCCTTGGGCAGCTGCTGCAGCACCGCCTCCATCACCTCCGGATGGCCATGGCCCAGCATCATCGGACCGGAGCCGATCAGATAGTCGATGTACTCCTTGCCGTCTTCGTCCCGCACCCGCGCGCCGTTGCCCTCGCGGATGACGATACCGGGATCGAAATTGCCGAAGCCGCCCGCGGGCAGCACCGTGCGGGCGCGTTCGGTCCATTCGGCCTGGGAGAGGATCTTTTCCATGTCTTTAGTTCCTGTTGGGGCGGGTTGCCCATTGTTAGGTGATTTTTGATCAAAAAGTCAAAAATTAGTCGATCACAGCTGCGGGAGCACCCAGGCTCTCCCGGTCAGGGCGTACACCCAGGCCGGGGCCTTCGGGCGGTGCAATGCGGCCATTGCGGCGCTCTGGTCCCGCCGGGTCCAGCCGCGGGCTGACGTAGGAGGACAGGTCGCAGACGTTCATGACACTCAGCGGATCGGTGGCGGCGCCCAGATGCAGCAGTGCGGCGGTGGTGATGTCGGAACCCCAGGTGTCCTCGATGCACATCTTCGCGCCCAGGTGCAGGCACAGGTCACGGGCCCGGCGCGAGGCCGACAACCCGCCGAATTTTGACAGCTTGATGGCAACCGCATCCATCACCCCGGCGGCATGGCCTGCCAGCAGCGATGCCGTGTCATGGGCGTTCTCATCCAGCTTCATCGGCAGCCCGCAAGCCGCGCGCACCCGGGCGCAGTCCTCGATGGTGGCACAGGGCTGCTCCAGCATGATGTCGAGATCAGCGACAGCACGGCCGACGCGGGAGGCATCCAGCGAGGAGGCGCCGCAGTTCCAGTCGCCATAGACCAGGGGGCCGTCACCCACCGCCTCACGCACCATCCGCAGACGGGCCGCATCCGCCTGCCAGTCCCGGTCCGCGCCGAGTTTCACCTGAAATTGGCTGATGCCGGTGTCCTGGGCGTCGCGGGCAATGCGGGCCATCTCTTCGGGCGCAACGCAGGTGATCGAGTGATAAAGCGGCATATCCGCCTGCCGCTGCCCGCCCAGCAGCGCGTGCAGCGGCAGGTTCGCGGCCTGCCCGGTCAGGTCCCACAGCGCGATGTCGATGGCGGATTTGGCGTAAGCGTGCCCCTGCAGCCAGGCGTCCAGCTTGGCCATCACCGCCTCCGGCCCCGCCGGATCGGCGCCCAGCAGCACCGGTGCCATCTCCTCGACCGCAGGCACCACGCCGCGGGCATAGGCAGGCAGGTAGTGCGGGATCGGGCAGACTTCGCCCCATCCGGTGAGGCCGGTGTCGGTATCCAGCGCCAGAACCACGCTTTCAACCGTATCGCAGGTCTTGCCCTCGGCCATGTAATAAGCGGCGTGGCTGGTCAGCGGCACATGCCACAGGGAAATCCGGGTAATCTTCATGCCTTGTCTCCTGCTTGAACTATCGCTGATACACTGCAAACGGCTCCCCCAGCGCGCCCTCTTCCGGGGCCACCCCGAGGCCCGGCAAAGAGGGGGGAACGGCGGTGCCGCTGGCGTTCCGCGCGCCCTGGCCCGGCACCGGGTCCACGTGCAGATGATAATGGCACAGCCAGCTCGCCAGCCGGTTTGCCGCCGGCGTCGAGGCGGCCAGATGGATTGCTGCCGTATCGGCCAGCGCCGAACCGCCAACATCTTCGATATGCATCTGCCAGCCGACCGAGACTCCGAAGTCACGGATCTGCCGCGCTTTGGTCAGGCCGCCAACACGGTTGGGTTTCACTTTCACCCCCTCGCAGGCGCCGCGCTGCCAGGCGTTCAGATGGTCGCCGAAGCTGTGCAGGCATTCATCCAGCATGATCGGGTTGCAGACACGGGACGCCACATGGGCGCATTGGTCCAGCGTCTCGCAGGGCTGCTCCACCCAGTCGCGTGCCTTGACTGAATTCAGAACCTCAACCGCCACGCCCGGCTGCCAGGCGCGGTTCACATCGAACGTTACCTTGTGCCCCTTGGGCAGGCCTTCGGAAATCGCCTCGATCCGGTCGATGTCGAGGCTGGTGTCGGTGCCGCCCACCTTGGCCGAATGCACGGTGTAGCCCTTTTGCGCGGCGCAGGCGATCAGCGCCAGCATCTGCTCCGGGCTGCCGGTGGAGATCGAAGAGTTGACCAGCACCGGTGCCGCCTCGGCGCCGCCCATGAGCTGCCACAACGGCAGGCCCGTGGCCTTGCCCAGGATATCCCAGCAGGCCATGTCGATCGGAGATTTCACATAGGGATGCCCCGGCAGCTGCACATCCATCACCCGGTTCACATGGTCCAGGCTGCGCGGGTCGAGGCCAAGGAGGGCGGGCGCCAGCGTGTCTATCCCGGCCCTGATCCCCGGCCCATGCGCGGGCAGGTAGGTATGCCCCCAGGGGCAGCCTTCGCCCCAGCCCGAGACACCCTCGTCGGTATCTATGCGCACAAAGGTGCTGTCGAGTTTCTCGAACTTCAGCCGTCCGCCTGAAAGAAAGCAGGGTTCCGTGAGCGGCATATCGAGCTGGCAGACAGTGATGCGGGTGATCTTCATGGCGGCGCTCCTGTTGCTCAGCCGGGGGACATTGCCGGATCATCCGCCAGACCTTCGCCGCGCCAGAAGACGAAGCAGAGGATCGGATGCTCGTTGGTGATCATGGCGTGCGGCTGGCCGGGCCCGTGCATCTTGGTATCGCCCGGCACCAGGCGGCGGACCTCTTCGCCCCTGGCCATGAAATCGGCGCTGCCGGAGAGGATGGTATAAAGCTCCTCCGGCCCGTGCTGATGCCAGGGGTAGTCGAGCCGAGGCCCCCAGTAGCCGATGGTCATCCGGGTCTGGGCTGAGTGGAAGTGGCCGGTGGGGCCCACCAGCTCAAACCAGCCGAAGCGCTGCAGGAAATCCTGGCCGACCTCCTCCTCGGTATAGGTGAGGCGCCATTCCGCATGCGGCGCCAGCGCCATGATGGCCTGCTGCAGGGCGCGGACCTCACCCTCTGCCGGGATGCCCTCGGCAGCAAAGCCGGGGTCCGATTGCACCAGCGCGGCACCGGGGACTTGGCAGCCTTCGCGCCCGGCCCAGGTGATGTCATCGGGCCAGGGCTGGAATTCCGCCACTTCGGGCAGGGTGGCATGGAACGCCTTGGCGGCCTCCAGCGCTTGATCGAACAACGCCCGGCTCATGGGATCACCACGATATTGCCGGTGTGCTTCTTGGCGATGAAGGCGGCCTGCGCCTCCTTCAGGTCCGACAGCGGATAGGTCGCGGCCAGCGCCGGTTTGATCTCTCCCTTCTCGATGTAGGAGACCACATCGGTAAAGTTGCGGTGCGGTGTCACGGTGGAGCCAGTGAATGTCAGATCGCGCAGATAAAAAGTGCGCAGGTCCAGCTCCACCATCGGCCCGGCAATCGCACCCGAGCAGGTATAGCGCCCGCCGCGCTCCAGCACGCCGATCAGCTTGGGCCAGGCAGTACCGCCGACCACATCGGCCACTACAGTGACTCTTTCCTCACCAAGCGCGGCCCGCAGGTTATCCGGCGCGCGCGGCAGGATCAGGTCGGGGCCGAGTTCCGCGACCTCTGCGTGCTTGGCCTCGGAGGCCATCGCGATCACCCGGGCGCCGCGGCGTTTGGCCAGCTGGATCAGTGCACCGCCAACCCCGCCCGAGGCGCCGGGGATAAGCACCGTGTCGCCTTCGCTAGCATTGGCGCGGCTCAGCATGCCTTCGGCGGTGACATAGGAGCAGGAGAAGGTCGCCAGCTCCGCATCGCTGAAGGGGCTTTCCACCACCGCCACACCGCGCACATCCGCCTTGGTGTATTCGGCGAAGCCGCCATCGCATTCGGAGCCGAAGTAGCCGGCCTTGTCCATGTTTTCCGGGTCGTCCCAGTCGCGCACCCAGCCGCCGGCCATGACGCGCTTGCCGATCAGGGCAGGGTCGGCGCCTTCGCCAACCGCCACCACTTTGCCAACCGCATCGGCACCCTGGATGCGCGGGAAGGTGAGGGGGCGGCCGCCCCAGGTCGGATCCTCCTCGCCGACCTCGTCAAAGGCGCCGCCGGTGGTGGCACCCTCGACACTCTTGGAATACCAGCCGGAGCGGGTGTTCACATCGGTGTTGTTGAGCCCGCAGGCACCGACCTTGATCAGCACCTCCATCGGGCCGGGCTGCGGCACCGGCCAGTCCTGGTGCCATTCGTATTTGTCCAGATCGCCATGGCCGGTCAGAACCATCGCTTTCATGGTGTCGGGCAGGGTCATTTCTCGGGTTTCCCTTTTGGCTATGGGGAAGGGGGCGCTGCCCCCCGCCTTCGGCTCCCCCCGGAGTATTTTTGAAAAGATGAAGGGGAGCCTGTTGTTTGCTTATTCTGCCGGAGCGAGTTCGGCGTCGGTGCGGGGCAGCAGGCTTTCGGGATCATAGGCAGGGGCGCCCAGGATCCGGCCCTTGCGCGGCTCGCCGGCAACGATCACTTCGATCGAAGTGCCAGGCACATTGGCGTGCGGCTTGACGTAGGCAAAGGCCAGGATCTTGCCGGCGGTGTGGCCATAGGCAACCGAGGCGGTGGAGCCCACGACCTGGCCGTCCAGCAGGATGGCCTCGCCGCCGTGGCCGTCCTCGATGCCGTCCGGTTCGATCTCCAGATAGGCGCAGACCCAGGGCAGGGCGTCGGCGTTCAGTGTCTTGTCCTTGCCCAGATAGACCTTATCGGTGCGGGCAAAACGCAGCACATCCGCTTCGGCCAGGGTCACCTCGTTGGTGAGCTCGCCAGCGCCCTTGAAACCCTTCTCCATCCGCATCGCGTTCATCGCAAAGGAGCCGTAATCGGCAATTCCGTGCGCTTCGCCTGCCGCCCAAAGCGCGTCATAAACAGCCAGGGCGCTGCCGCGCGGGATGTGCAGTTCCCAGCCGAGCTCGCCGGCGTAGGACATGCGGAAGGCCCAGAGTGTGTGGCCCGCGACCTCAATCTGCTGCGCGGTCAGCCATTTGAAGCCGGCGTTGGTCAGGTTCGCATCGGTGCAAGCACCGAGGACCTCGCGGGCTTTCGGACCATTGAGAGCAAGGGCGGCCCAATCGGTGGAAAGCGTTGTGATCTCCACCACTTCATCTGCGCGGTTCTGGTTCAGGTGGTCCAGCAGCCGCTGCTCAAAGAAGGCGGCGCAGACCAGGTAGTAGCTGTCCTCGGCCAGCTTAACCACAGTGGTTTCCAGCTCGATCCGGCCGCGGCGGTTCAGCATATGGGTGAGGGCAATGCCGCCAGCCTTCTGCGGCAGGCGGTTGGCGGTCAGCCGGTCCAAGAGCGCAGCGGCGCCGGGGCCCGAGACCTCAACCTTGGTGAAGGCGGAGATGTCCATGATGCCAACGCCTTCGCGCACGGCCTTGCATTCCAAGCCCACCATGCCGTGCACGTCGTTGCGGCGGAAGGAATAGTGATCGTGCTGCGCGACACCGTTCTTGGCAAACCAGCGTGGGCGCTCGTGGCCATAGACCTCCTCATAGACCGCGCCCTTTTCTTTCAGCCGCTCATAAAGCGGCGAGGGTTTGACCGGGCGGCCTGCCAGACGGTTGAAATGCGGAAAGGGGATCTCGTGACGCAGCTTGTAATCCTCATGCGCCTTGGTCACCTGCCAGTCCTTGGTGGCATAGGCGCCGAAGCGGCGCGGGTCGTACTCGCGCATCGAGATGTCGGCGGCGCCATGCACCATCCAGCGTGCCAGCTCGCGGGTCAGGCCCGGGCCCCAGCCGATGCCGATCTGGGTGCCGCAGCAGCACCAGTAGTTCTTCACACCGGGCGCCGGGCCGATCAGGGGGTTGCCGTCCGGCGGATGCGAGATGGCGCCGTGCACTTCGCGCTGGATACCCAGCTCAGAGAAGATCGGCATCCGGTTCAGGCTTTCCTCCAGCCACGGCATCACCCGGTCGTAATCGGCATCAAACAGCCAGTTCTCGTAGTCCCAGGGGCAATGATCGTGCCAGACCGAGTTGCTGCCTTCCTTCTCGTAGATCCCGATCAGGCCGCGCTTCTGCTCCATGCGGATGTAGCCCGAGACCTTCTTGTCGTCGCGGATCACCGGCAGTTCTTTGTCCAGTGCTTCGAATTCCGGCACCGGCTCGGTGACGAAGTAATGGTGGGTCATCGAGGTCATCGGCAGCTGCAGCCCGGACCATTCGCCCATCTGGCGGGCATAGGTGCCGCCGGCGTTGACCACATGCTCGCAGCGGATGCTGCCCTTTTCCGACTCGACGATCCACTCGCCGTCGGGGCCTTGCGTGATGTTGGTGGCGCGGCAGTGGCGGATGATGCGGGCACCCTGCTGGCGGGCGCCGGCGGCCAGTGCCATGGTCACGTTGGTCGGGTCCACGTGGCCGTCATCGGGGGTGTAAAGCGCGCCCAGAACCCCTTCGAGGTTATAGAAGGGGTGCAGCTCTGCGACTTTCCCGGGCCCAACCAGTTCGATGTTGAAGCCCAGGCTGCGGCCAACGGACAAGGTGTGGCGCAGCCAGTCCATTTCATCCTCGGTATAGGCCAGGCGGAACGAGCCGCAGCCGTGCCAGGTCACAGCCTGGCCGGTCTCTTCTTCCAGTTTTCCGGAATAAAGGCCGATGTTGTAATCGACGCATTTGCCAAGGCCGAAGGAGCTGGTGGAATGGGTGATCTGGCCCGCCGCGTGCCAGGTTGAGCCCGAGGTGAGTTCGGATTTCTCCAGCAGCACCACCTCCGGGCCCCAGCCCTCATGCGCCAGGTGATAGGCCAGGCCCACCCCCATAACGCCGCCGCCCACGATGACCACTTTGGCCTGTGTCGGGAATTCTTTCTCAGCCATTTCGCCGTTCCTGATTGCAATGCGCTTTTCTGCTCGACAGGCTAATTCCATTTTTGTACCATCGTCAATCATGAATGGCACAAATGTATCATCGACTGTTTTAGAGCGCCTCGCCGAAGAGTGGGACGCGCTGACCCCTGAGGCACAGAAGGCGGCCCGCTATGTGCTGGAGAACCCTGCGGATGTGGGGGTTTCCACCGTGCGCGAGATTGCCGAGGCGGCGAATGTGAAGCCCAACACCTTTGTCCGCATGGCGCGGCAGGTGGGGTTTGAGGGCTATGAGGATTTCCGCGCCCCGTTCCGCGATGCGATTCGCAAGGGCGGGGTGTCCTTCCCCGACCGGGCGCGCTGGCTGCAGGATATTTCCAGGTCGGGCGAACTGGGCGGGCTTTATGCCGATATGATCGGCGCCGCGATCCGGAATATCGAGGAAACCTTTGCGGCTATCGACGCCGGCAATCTGGAGGCCGCGGCGCATGCGATCTGGAACTCCCGGCAGGTTTTCACGCTTGGGGTAGGCGTCAACAACGCCAATGCCCGCAACTTCACCTATCTTGCCTCCACCGGCATGAAGCAATTCCACGCCATCCCGCGGCCTGGCTCCACGGCGGTTGATGACCTCGCCTGGGCGGACAGCCAGGATGTGCTCATCGCCATGACCTGCAAGCCCTATAGGGCTGAAGTGATCGAGGCGATTCAGATAGCGCGCGAACAAGGGGTCACCATCGTCGGCATCTCCGACAGCCCCGCCAGCCCCGTGATCCTGCAAGCGGACCACGGATTTACCGTCGCGGTGGACACGCCGCAATTCTTCCCATCCTCCGTCTCGACCATCGCCTTTTTGGAAACGCTGCTGTCCTTTGTGATTGCCGTCTCCAGCGAGGAAATCGTCGAGCGGGTGGAGAAATTTCACAAACGCAGGCACCAGCTGGGCATCTACGCGGAGGACCCTGAATGAACGCAGCCCCGACCCATTCCCTCGCGGCGCGGTACTACACCGACCCGGCCGTCTTCGAGGCCGAACGCAATGGCCTGCTGGCCCGCAGCTGGCAATTTGCAGGCCATGCCAGCCAGCTGGAAAATCCAGGCGACTACTTTGCTTTTGAACTGGCCGGTGAAAGCCTGTTCAGCATCAGGGGCCGCGATGGCGAAATCCGCACCTTCTATAATGTCTGCCAGCACCGCGCCCACCAGCTGGTTTCCGGTGAAGGCACCACGCGGGTTGTGGTCTGCCCGTATCACGCCTGGACCTATGAGCTTACCGGCCAGCTGCGCGCCGGTCCGAACATCAAGGCGGTTCAGGGGTTCGACAAAACCAAGATCTGCCTGACTGGGGTGCGGACCGAGGTGTTCCTTGGCTTCATCTTTGTGAACCTCGATCCTGAAGCGAAGCCGATGGATGATTGGTTTCCCAATGTCCGGAGCGAGCTGGAAAGCTTCGTGCCAAACTGGGGTGACCTGAAGCCGCTGGAATGGGTCGATATCCCGGAGAACTGCAATTGGAAGGTTTCGGTCGAAAACTACTCCGAATGCTACCACTGCAGCCTCAATCACCCGACGTTCGCCACCGGGGTGATCAAGCCGGAAACCTATGACATCCAGCCCCAGGGCTATTGCCTGCGCCACACCACCGAGTGCAACGCCCAGGACCAGATGACCTATGACATCAACTCGGGGTTCGAAAACAACGGCAAATATTCAAGCTGGTTCCTCTGGCCGATGTTCTCCTTCCAGGTCTATCCGGGTAATCTTCTGAATACCTATCATTGGCGGGCAGTGGATGCCGGTCATGTGGTGGTCTGGCGCGGCTGGTACTCCATCGGCGGCGAGGACAATGAAACCGTGCGCCGCATGGCAGTGCAGGACCGCGCAACCACGGTCGAGGAAGACATCCACCTGGTGGAATCGGTGCAGCGGGGCCTCAAAAGCCGCGGCTATGTTCCCGGGCCTTTGGTGGTTGATCCCGCTTGCGGAGTGAACTCGGAACACTCCATCCTGCATCTTCAGAAATGGATGCGCGAAGCGGCAGACCGCGACCTCGCAGCAGCAGGGACTTGAACGGTTATGATACAGCTTGATGCCGAATGGCTGAACTATATCGACGGTGAATGGATGTCTGGCGGGGCAGGGTGGATCGATGTCACCAACCCCGCCAACGGCGAACTGCTGGCCCGCCAGGCGCTGGCCGATGCCGCCGACGTGGACCGTGCCGTGCAGGCCGCCCGCCGCCTGCACCTGTCCGGTGAACTGTCGGCGCTGCGCCCGATTGAGCGCGGGCGCATGGTGCAGGCTATGGGCCGCTACCTCCTCGACAATCTCGACGAGATCGCCCGTGTCCTGACCCTGGAACAGGGCAAGCCGCTCTGGGAATCCCGGATCGAGGTGGAGGGCGCCGCCCTCTATTTCGAATATTACGGCAATCAGGCCAGCACGGTGGAGGGCCGCTCGATCCCGCTGGGCGGCGGCTATTTCGACTGGACCGAGAACGAGCCGATGGGCGTCTCCGCCCAGATCATCCCCTGGAACTACCCGGTGGAGATGACTGCGCGTTCGCTCTCCGCGGCCCTCGCCACCGGCAACGCCTGCGTGATCAAGACGCCCGAGCTTACCCCGCTCACCAACGCCTGGCTGGCCCGCGCGGCCGAGGCCGCCGGTTTTCCGGCGGGTGCGGTCAATATCCTGTGCGGCTACGGGCACGAGGCGGGCGCCGCCCTGTCGGGTCATCCGCAGGTCAACCAGATCGTCTTCACCGGCTCCGTCCCCACTGGCATCCGCATCGCCACCGCGGCAGCGCAGAACGTGGTGCCTTGCGTGCTTGAACTCGGTGGAAAATCCGCCGCCATCGTGCATGAGGACGCCGACCTTGAAGCGTTTGAGAATGACATCCGCTGGGGCATCTATTTCAACGCAGGCCAGGTCTGCAGCGCCATGAGCCGGGTCATCGTGCACGAAAGCCGCCACGATGAACTGGTGGAGCGCGCGGTGAACGTGGCCCAAAGCCTGAGCGTAGGCCCCGGCATCGACCGCCATGAATTCGGCGCCAACATGGGGGCGATGGTCTCCATGCCCCAGCGCGACCGCGCCCTGGGCATCGTCCAGCAGGCCCAGGCCGGCGGCGCCATCATTGCAACCGGCGGCACGCCCGTCGGCAATGCGGGCGCCTTCTTGGCTCCGACCGTTGTCTCCGGCCTCACCCCGTCGGACAGCATCGCCAGCGAGGAAATCTTCGGGCCGGTGCTCTCGGTCCTCAAGTTCCGGTCCGATGCCGAGGCGATCGAGATCGCCAACAGCACCGAATACGGGCTGGCCGGCGGCGTCTTCACCCGCGATCTGGACCGCGCCACCCGCTGCGCCCGCCAGCTCCGTGCAGGCCAGGTCTTTGTGAACGAATGGTACGCAGGCGGCGTCGAAACCCCCTTTGGCGGCTACGGCAAATCCGGCTATGGCCGCGAAAAGGGCCGCGAGGCGCTGTGGAACTATGTGCAGACCAAGAATATCGCCATGAAATTGAGAGGCTGAGGATGAACGTATTTGATGAAGACCTGTTCCTGAAAGGCCTGGAGCAGCGCAAGGCAACCCTTGGCGCGGCATACGTCGAGAAGAACCTGGCCGCGGCGGATGATTTCACCCGGCCTTTTCAGGAGGCGATGACCGCCTGGTGCTGGGGCTTCGGCTGGGGCGATGATGTCATAGATGCCAAGACCCGTTCGATGATGAATCTGTCAATGATCGGCGCGCTGGGCAAGATGCATGAGTGGGAGCTGCACTGCCGCGGCGCCATCAGTAATGGCGTCACCCAAGAGGAGATCCGCGCGATCATCCATGTGATCGGGATTTACTGCGGTGTGCCCCAGGCCCTGGAATGCTTCCGCGCCGCCCGCAAGGTTCTGGAAGAGCAGGGCTGAGCGCTGAGCTTTCAGTTTTGCAGATTGAACGGCGGCTGTTCTGTCCGATCTTGTTCGGGTCTGATGCCGCATTGGGCTTTGGCGGCCTTTCCGGGCGTGTTGTTGCGGGGAAAGACGCGGGGCGACTCGTTTTTCGGGGGTGATTTGCTGTGATTCCGGAGGTGGCCTGTGGATAAGGCGGGGTGGTCTGTGGGTAAATCCGCCGGATCCCGGGGCGGCGGGGTCCGGGGCGGGGTTTGGAGCGGGGTGCGGCGGTTCTGATGGCGGGAGGCGGGGCAGGGGGCGCGAGTTTATTCCGGCGTAAGTTATTGATTTTGCAGTGATTGTGGTTTTTCACGGCAGAAAGTTTTGTTTTTTGCGATTTTGGGCTTGCGGGTTTGGGGGGTGAACCGTAAAAGCCCCCTCACCGGCGGCGCTGAGGCGCAGCGGGACACACCGGACGGGGCGGCGGCGACGCAGGAACGGACGGGAGACACGGCGGAGAGACGCCGGGACGGGCCGGAGAGACGGCAGGACACCCGGGAGA